>NZ_JBSFNC010000145.1:0-23003 GCF_053586895.1 Amycolatopsis sp. NPDC003731
CCGGCGTCGGGGCGTCGAACACGGCCCGCACCGGCACCTCGGCGCCGACGGCCGCGCGGATCCGCTGGATCAGCCGGGTGGCGCTTCCGGCCTGAGGAAAGCCGCTCGGCCGCGCGACACCCCGGCGGTGACGACCACCGCTGCCCGGCCGGTTCTCGACGAACCGGCGGCGCGGCGGGTCAAGCCGTGTCCGGGACGAACCCCAGCATGATCTCGACCTCCAGGTCGCTCACGCCTTGCAAGTCGATGATCCGGCCGAGGTCGGGCACCTCGACTCCCGGCGGGAACCGGTCAGCGTGCACGACGTGCCAGGTCCCGTCCGGTCTTCGTCCGTACTCGACGTTCAAGTTCTGCACGCGCTGGAACCCGATGCCATGGTCCCGGCTGTGCAGCTGGTAGGTCATCCCGAACGGTCGGCCGCCGTTGGCGGCGACCGCGGCCGCCACCCATCGGCGCCAGACGCGGACGTTCAAGCGCGCGGCCGGATCGGTCTGGGTGTCGAGCGTCGGGTCCATCAAGGCCCGGCCGAGGCGGCCGAGCAGGCCTTCTTCGGGGAGGGACCCCACCGGGGCGTATCCCTCGCGGTCCCGCCGCGCACCGAGGTTGCGTTGGTGCAGCCACTGGTAGAGGAACCCGGCCGCGAATGCCAGCGCCGAACCGCCAGCGCCGCCGGACGACCGCGGTCCTCCTCGCGGGGTTGCTGGCGCGGGTTCCGCCGGTGTGGCCGCCGCGGATTCCCCAGGAACGACCGCCCTCGAACCCGCTGGCGTCACCGGCGCGGGTTCCGCCGGAGTCGCCGGTGTCGGAGTCGATGCTGCCGGTGTCGCCGGCGGGTCGAGGACGACCCGGACCCGATCCCCCGGCTGAGGCCGATACGGAGCCGGCGCCTCGGGGACCGGAGCGGATTGGTTGCCCGGTGCGGTTCGCGGCTGGTCCGGTGGCCAAGCCGGGGTCCACGGTGTTTCGGCGGCTCCCCGCGCAGGAGGCGACGAGGCCGTCGCGCGAAGCTGCGGACGGGACTGCGGTACCCGCGCCGGCACCTCCTCGACTTCCGGCTCGGGCTCCGGATCGACCGTCACCCGCACCCTTGCCGGCTCGGCCGGATCGACCCGCACGTAGGTCGGCTCGGCCGGCGCCGCCTGCGGCGGCGCACCCTGCGGCGCCGCAGTCCCGGAGGCCGGTCCCGCCACCACCCGCGGGGCGGGCGTCGGCACTTCGAAGTCCCGTACCCAGAGCATGCGGGGCGTGGGGTTCACCCGGGTGATCCGCGGTGTCGAACCTTGGGTCCAGCCGCGGGCCGCGGTCCGCGGCGCGGCGAGCCGGCCGCCTCGTGCAGCCCTGGTCGGCACCACCACCTCGAGGCGGCTCAGCCGGAGCTGCCGGGCACAGTCGTTCAGCAACCGTGTGCAGTCGGGGCAGGGGTCCTGATCCAGGACGAGCTGCAGCCGGCCACCGGGAACTCCGGACGGACCGAGCTGTGCGAGGAGAGTGGCCACGCCCTGGGCCTCCGCGTGGGGCTGCGAACCCCGCGAATACTCCCGGACCACCACGGTCACCTGCCGGCCGGCCGCGTCGGTCACCAACATGGCCACGTGGACTTCGTAACCCGTCCCGATGCTGCGCGAACCGACCCCGCGCGGGTCGATGACCGGGACGCGGGCCGGTCTCCTGGGGGTGGCCCCGTGCGCGCCGAACGCCCGCTGGTGCAGGATGATCTGCATCAGGTCTTCGATGGTCGGCGGCGGTATCCGGCCGGCGATCTCCCGCTCGACAGCCCGCACGTGCACCAGGAGGTCGGCTCGCTCCGGCGAGTTCTCCGGCAGGGTTCGCATAGCGGCGTGGGTTCGGTTGCGCTCCTCCTCCAGCGCGGCCTGGTCGAGCTCGGTGAGGTCTCGGCTGGCGACCGGCCGATCGGGTGCGCGCTGCACGACCAGTCTGCTTAGCGCCGAGGCGACCGCGCGGTTGCCCGCCCGTTGTTGCAGGCCCAGCAGGGCGGACTTCGTCCTCAGCGCCGCCGGTTGCGGGCGAGCGTCCGCGCGGGCCGGCTCAGCCGGGTGTTCCGCCTTGCCGATGTCCATGCCACCGCACCTCCAACCGGGGAGCGCGAACTACCCAGCTTTCCGGAGGTGGGTTTAGCCGGTCAACGTACGCCGGTGCGTCCACAGGGGCACAGATCCTGGCCCGTACCTCACACTAGGGAAGCTGTCAGCCCGCCGTAGAGGACGTAGTAGCTGCCGGTGATCCAGCTCGCCCGGTCCGACGCCAGGAACGCCGTCATCGCTGAGATGTCCTGCGGGGTACCCAGCCGGACCTGTTTGACCGCGACGAAGTCGCCGAACGGGACCTGAGCGGCCGCCTCGAAGTCCGGGACCAGGCACTCGACCACCGCCGTGTCCGCGAAGCCCGGGCAGACCGCATTGATCCGAACGCCTGGCTCGCTCGAGCACGCTCTGCTCGCCGGGCGCCACTACGACATCGGCCTGCAGCGTCTGGCGTCTCGACGTCGACTGACCGCACGGTGCTCGTGCCGAGGTACGGTCGCCGGTCAACGTCCCGCGCCGAGACGCCGACGGCCGGGTCGCCGGCATCCTGCACCACGTCGAGGACGTATCCGATCTCCTGCAGGCGAGCCCCCCTCCGCCCGCGACCGCGGAGGCCCTCGCTCGGTTGCAGCACGCTCACCGCGCGCTTTCGCGGGAGAACCGGCAGCTGCGCCAGGCACTGCGGACCCGAGGGGTGATCGAGCAGCCTAAAGGCATTCTCATGGGGCAGCGCGGTTCGAGCGCCGACGAGGCGTTCGCCATCCTCGTCCGACTATCCCAGCCCACCGACACTAATTGCACGCCGTTGCGCGAGCCCTGATCAAAGACGCCGTCCCCGGTCTCTGAACCTGGACTACGCCACCATGGCGCGGCTCACAGCAGCCTGGTGTATCCGGCCGCAACATTCCAGCGACTAACGACGTACCGGTGAAGTAGACCGCCGATCGCAGAATGCATTCGTTGGCACGTCACGGGAGGCGCACCCCGGCGCAGGTGAAGAACGGGCATCAACAAGCCGCCAAGGACGGCTTCTCGTGACGGTCGATCGCCGAAATAACCTATGCGCCGCACGGACTAGGTGGCACATCGGGTCACGGTGGCCGGGCGGCCGGAGCCCGGGCCACCGCGGCCGCCACGAGCGTGCGGCCGAAGTCGAGGCGCCGGTACTCGGCGGCGACGTGGACGTGGTCGAGGTTGGCCGTCCGGGCAGCTCCCGCACGGGCTCGCCGTCGCGGCGCCGACCTCGGTGCCGTCGAGATGGAGTTCGATGCGACCGGCGAGCGTCCCTGCAGCAGGCGGGTGAGCGACTAGAACGAGCCCGTTGCCCGGCGCAGCGCCGGGCGTGTGCTGGACCGTGACGTCGAGGTGCGCCCACTCGGCGAGCCTCGCGGTCGCGTAGCTCCGCCAGGATAGCTGGCGTACCGGCTCAGCAGGGCTTGGAACAGACACTGCGCTGAGGTCGTCGCGCGTTTCGTTCACTCGCCCACCTTCCACCGAAGCTGCTAGCAGCGGGGTCTCCAAACCTCGTGTGTCCGACTCTGGCCTCGGAGCCCCTACCCACCACCCCAGGCGTGGATGCCCAAGACGAGGACCATCCTGTACAACGGCGATGGCATCGCGGATCCCAGGGTAAGGACCCGTCAAGAGGGGCCTCTGAGGTTAGAGGGCAGGTTCGGCGCGCCAAGAATCGAGCCAGCCGCGGGTCGGGTAACCGATCTTGAGCCTGTTGGCCGGCGGCCAGCAACGACTGGCCGCTCGGTCACTCCGCACGCAGTTGACCTACGTTCAAGACAGAAACTGGACAATTCGTGGCCACTTCCTCAGCATGGCTCGCTTCCAGCTCCATGGCACATCTCCATGGGGCTCCGGCGATCCGGTCCGCCATTAGGGTCGAACGGCCATGCAACATAGTTCCATCCGGGCACGTCCTTACCCCTGTTGCCGAAGCGGCAACAGATGGCAGCGATCTGACCCGATTCGGCTACGCGCTCCGCCTAATAGTGACCATGAAAATTGTCCGACAGATTGACCTAGTGTAACATCAACGCTCGACTTCAATCCTCGCCGCACCGCAAGGTCAACCTAGAACAAGGAGAAACATGGAAACCGGGGGGCGCCTACGTCATCATACGATCTTGGTGCTTGACATCGAAGGCTTTGGCAGCCGAGTCAGAACGAATCCACATCAGCGCGCCACACGGGATGGCCTCTATAATATTATCAAACGAGGATTCGAAGCGGCAAACATATCCTGGGCCGACTGCTACCACGAGGATCGTGGCGATGCGCTATTCATTCTGGCTCCCGCAGATATCGATAAAACAACGTTTGTAGATCGACTCCCCTTTTTCATTGTCTCCCAGATTCGAATACATAACGATACTCATATCGCGCCGCAGCGAATCCGCCTACGCATGTCAATACATGCAGGCGAGGTCCAATATGACGACCACGGCGTCACTTCCTCGTCTCTTACGTTAGCATTTCGTCTGAATGCGGCAATTCCACTAAAGGACGCGCTCGCCTCTTCGCCCGGCCTGCTCGCGATGATCGTTTCCGAATGGTTCTACGAAGATGTTGTTCGCCATTGTCCCGGCGCGGCGCCAGCTACATACAGGCCAGTACAGGTTGAAGTGAAGGAAATCAACACAATCGGGTGGATCACCCTACCCGACCACCCCTACCCGCTTCGGAAACCTGCTGATACCACGAGTTCTTACGGAACACAACATTTCGCCCCTCCGCTCAATCGAACATATACTTCCTCAAACCCTAACGTACTCGCGCCTGACACAGAACGGCCCCGCTCACATACTCCAGTCCCGCGACAGCTACCTCCGCCTCCAACTCACTTTGTAGGACGCATTCAAGAACTTGAATTATTAACAAATGCTTTGAACGATTCCGTTGACGCCGGGAGTACAGTACTCATATCTCCTCTAGCGGGCACTGGTGGAATTGGCAAGACTTGGCTCGCGCTTTATTGGGCACATCAGGTGGTAGACCGTTTTCCGGACGGACAACTTTTCGTTGACTTACGGGGATTCAGTCCTGACAGCAATCCAATGTCCCCCTGGACAGCGCTGCGCGGATTCCTCGACGCGCTAGGAGTCGGTCCAGACCAGCTGCCCGCAGACCCCCACGCTCAGGCAGCACTGTACCGTAGCTTGACGGCAGAAAGACGAATCTTAATTCTTCTTGATAATGCCGCGAACTCAACCCAGATCTCACCCCTTCTTCCGGGCCGAGGTCCAAGCACCGTGGTTGTCACCAGTCGTCGCACGCTCAACACCTTAATAAGTCGACACGGAGCGCGGCACTTGCATCTGAGCGCCCTCCCGCCCGCGGAGGCGCATGCACTCCTTGAAGATTGGCTTGGAAGCGATCGGGTTGATGCCGAAGCAAGGTCAGTAGACGAGATAATCAGTCACTGCAACGGACTGGCACTCGCCTTAGGGTTGATTGCCGGACGCGCGTACTCGCACCCGCAAATTGCCCTTACACAGATCGCGATAGAATTGCGTGATATCGGACTCCAGGCTCTTGACGACGACGACCCAACCGCAAGTCTCCCGGCCGTCTTATCGTGGTCGTATGACGCCCTAACTCCCGAACAGAAGTCAGTCTTCAGCTTGCTCGGAGTTGCCCCCGGCCCCGACATCAGCCTACCCGCAGTCGCACAGCTAACCAACCTAGATATTCTACAAGCAAGACGAATACTACTTTCGCTCGAAGAATCATCACTTCTAGATCGTGATTCCTACGGACGATTTTCGATGCACGACCTGATTCGCAGTTATGCCGCCAGCACAGCTCACAGAAGTATCCAGAAAGATACGCGAACAGCAGCGATCCTAAGAGTGATCGACTTCTATCTTCATACCGCATTCGAGGCAGACCGGCGATTACGCCCACACCGTCGGCCTATAGTGCTCGACCCACCGCTCAACGAAAAAAGTTTTCCAATATCAACTTACCAAGAAGCGCTCACATGGTACGACGCGGAGTACTTCAACTTACTCGCCGCTATCGACTACGCAGCCACTCACGAATCGAAGCGACATGCGTGGCAAATCGCCTGGACAATGACAAATTTCTTCCGCGTTCGAGGACTATGGCAGAACTGGGCAGAAACACATTCAGCAATGATCAGATTGGCGGCCCACGAGGTCCAACCAACGATTCTTGCCCGCCTCCGCCACGACTTAGCATGGGCTTATTCGCATTTAGGACAATGGAGCGATGCAATTTCGGAGTGCATGATTGCCTTGGAGCTATTCAAAGGCGGTCGCGATGATTATGGTCACGCACTCTGCCTCGGACTCTTTGGGGCAATATACACTCGCCGAGAAGAGTACGAGATCGCGCTTGGTTACTACCGTGAATCTCTTTCGGTCAACACTGATTCGAACGATATGCTTCAAGCTCATGCGCTACTCGGAATCGGAAGAATCTTCGGTAAAACCGGCCGATTCGAAGCGGCGACCGAGTACTGCAACAAGGCGATAGCCGCGTACCAGAAAGCAGGAAACCGAAACGATGAGGCACGCAGCCGAGACGCCCTGGGCGAAGTTCTTGCTGCTAGCGGAAACCACGACGACGCAGTCGCATGCTACGAGGGCGCCTTCAAGCTATTCACGGAAAGCGGTGAACTGTTCGGGCAGGCTGAAACGCTGCATCATCTCGCAAAAAGCTTAGAATCGATTGGAAAGTTGGAACAGGCGCGATCAAGCTGGCAAAAGGCATTTGCCATTGTTGATGCACTTCGTCATCCCCTTCGCGAAGAAATCCAAATCCGCCTTGCAGCCCATCATCCTTCAGGGGCAGCATCTGATACGCCTGACTTCGAAGATTGATGTCCGATCTCTTGCCGACGAGCCTTCGCGCAACGCTCCAGGATGATGACATGACCCACCGACGCAGCGCAAAGAGTGTACTCCAACGATCTCATCGGAGGCGGAAGGGGCTGCAGTCGCTCGATCACGCTTCGTGAGCTACCTGTCACGCGATTGAGCGTACTGATAAGACCCACACGCAGGCGCCGGCCTACCCACCTCGGGCAAGATTGAGGGATGTCCAATGATTCCACCGAAGCGGCCAGCCCGGCTCAGACACTGTCCGCGATCACCACTGAGGTGACCGCCTGTAAGCCACACGACACGGGCGCCGCACTCCTACTACTGTGGGCGGGAGTTGTCGTCACTCGCTGGTGCAGTCTGGCCATTGCGTCGGACCCGCGTTGGGCGCCCCGCCAGCAGCACTCCGAGTTCGCGGAAGCTGCGCTTGCCCGCGCCCTGCGCCAGTCCTCCGTGCTGCGTGAGCGTGATACCACGCTCCCTACCCGAACGTCGAACATCACCTCGCTGGGGAAAGCAGAAGCAGAAGTGGCGGTCGCCGAGATTATCAAGTTCACAGAGGCCGCGCTTGAGTTACTGGAGCTGATCTCCGCCGGCAAGCAGAACAAGCCTGTCGATTTTCACGATATCCAGGTTTCTCTACGAATGTTACACGCAGCTTGGACTAAGGGAGAGCTTTAGTTACGGCGCACTTTAGGTCATTTCAGCCCCTAGATTCCAGGAGCAGGGTCGGCGTCCAAACTCTTTGAGACATCTAAACGTTGCAATAATCAGGTCGAGGCCGCCTGCTTTAATGACAGCGGGTGGCCTCGACTGAGCTTCGCACGAAAAACACAGCAAGCCCAAATTTACCTGAAGTCCAGACAATCGTCACAGAAGGCCTGAAGCTCGACGAGGCGGAAAATGCCTGATGTGCCAAGTGCTCAAGGGTTGCGCTCTACAGGCAGGCTTATTCAGTCTTAACCAGAAAGTTGAAGCAAAGACATCAACGACTCGGACAATGGGGGCACCGAAGCGATGACTCCCTTTACTTCTGCCGACCACGAATCTCGACTGAAGTTTCTTATCCAACCTTTCGCCTCTGTGAGAACAAGACTTCCTGCCGCGTGATCAACCACCCGTGACCCGTCGTCAACCAGCGCATCGAGCCGGCCTCGCGCAATATTGCACAAGTCCAGCGCTGGCGCGCGGTTCACGACTATCGCCCGACACTCTCGCCTGAGCAGTGCCACAATGGACAGACTGCCAGCACGCTCCTGGCAGACGCCTACATCAGTGGCGACCACCGCCTCGCTTACCCTACACGTGTTCCGGATTTGAATCCGATCATCATTTAAGAATGCCCCCCAACCCCGGACCGCTGAATACATCTCACCGGTAATCGGATTGTAGACGACTCCGACAATTATCTCACCCTCGCATGCAAGCGCGATTGACACGGAGAAATATGAGTTCCCCGTAACGTAGTTCGTTGTGCCATCAAGAGGGTCGACATACCAAGTAAAAGGCGAATTTCCAGGGATCTCGCCCGCCTCTTCAGAGAAGATACGATGACTCGGGTAGTTTGCCTTAATTATTTGGATTATTTCTTTCTCGGCGAGCAGATCCGCCTCAGTTAGCAGTTGCCCTGGAGACTTCAAGAATGATGGAAAATGATCAGAAAACCGGCTTGACAGCTTCTCCCCCGCAAATTGCGCCGCCATCTTGGCGCACGACAGATAATCCTTCAATCCGACCTCGCAGGATAGTCCCGGCTTCCGACGGCGCGCCCTTTAGGCTCGATTGAATAAGTAGAATCCGTGAAGAACGGGTGTCAGCACTGACACTACGCACCATTTAGCAAGCAAAGGCGCACTGCAACAATTCTCGTAACCGCTCCCTGGATGAGCCACAGCAGCGTAACCGATAAGCTCGCCGACTGAATTTGCACGAATGAGGTCCTCAGTTATAGTCGTAGTTTTATCTACTCAACAGTGGCAGCGCCCTCTACATCATATGATTTGCACGCAGGTCATGAATTCGGAGCAGCAAGCAAGCGTAGCTTCTCTGTGTTCACATGAATTCGACCCCTCTCGGTGCCGACTGCACCAACTGAACGTAGGACTTCAAGCACGCGCGCAACCGAGACCAGCGAAGCCGCCACCATGTCAGCGAGCTCCTGCTGCGTGAGATGCAGCGAAACTTCTGCCACATTGCACGTTGCACGCTCCTCGGCGATCTTCAGCAAGCAAAGAATCGTTCGCTGTCGCACATTTAGGCGGAACTGCATGCGAATATCGTCACTACCGCGCAGACGTGACACAACACTTCTCAGTGCAAGCAAAGTAATATGTGGCTGCTCGTGGCAGAGCTTCTTGAAACGGCGAGCGGACACGACCAGCGCAGATACAGGAGTTAATGTTCTAGCGGTGGCAGAAGCCGGCACACCATCTAGCGCAGACATCTCACCAATCAAATCGCCAGGCCTTCGGATTGCCAACACTGTTCTGCCTCCGTTGACATCCTCGCGGAACACCTCAACTTGTCCAGCGAGCAGTAAGTATACAGGTCCGGATCGATTCCACTCGCGACATAAGTACTCGGATTGCGCGAATTCCTGTATAGTACCACAGCTGATAATTAACGTTCGATCTTCTATCGTAAGGCCGCTCCAGAACCCACTGGAGCCGAGCCGAGATGCTGGATCATGCCACCGGTCTGCTTCCATTGCTTCCCCGGCCATCTTGGCTACATTCCGTCATTAAACGATCGCAATAGGTTACGCCTTGGCCACCCACGCCGTCAAGTTCTGACCCTCGTGCAGGGCACTTCATCAGTCGCTACGTTGATCAAGTGGCCGGATTCGAGTCGCGATTGCGGGCGGGCCTGGGTGATCTGCCACTACGGGAGGTGCAGCTCGAGTGCTGCAATTCCGCCGCCCACACCAGCGCAGCCAGCTCCTCGATCAACGCTTGGCGATCGTCCATGCGTCGCACCCGAAACGGGACCTAGTCGCGGGCAGTGGCGCGATCGACAGCCAGTCCGGCGTGCCGTTGGAGAGGTCTTCTCGAAGACCCTGCTGGCCGCCGACGCCGCCGGGGAAGCGGATGAACGTCACCGGTCGCCCGACCAGGTGCGGCAGCAGAACCGGCGCGACTCGTCTCTAGTAGTTGATCACCTCGCCCTGGTGCTCCAGCTTCAACATCGAGTGGCCGGGTCAAACGCCGCTCCGGCCCAGCGTCAGCCTGGCGCTCGCGGGTCCTCTATTCGATTTGTACGCAGCCGAGATCGCGACTGCACCGAACCTCAAAGCCCAGTGCTGCAGGTATCCCGCGACCCGGGCACGGACGGCGTCTCGGGAGATGTCGTAGCAGACCAGCGTCGTCAGCGCCATGACAGTCCCCTCAGTTCGCCCACGGTGCCCTCGACGTATCCGGCGATGTTCTGCGCCTGACGGTACAGCTGCCGGCGCAGGCTTCCGGCGAAATCCGGCAGTGCTCCTGTGGTGGTCTGCAGCATCCGGCGTTTGTAGCCGTCGAGCACGGCCTGGCGGCCCGCCTTGGTCAGCAGAACACCGTCACGCTCGGTGCCGCGGCGCCCGTGTTCGACGTCCAGGCGATGCCGGCGGAAGGCCTCGAGCACGAGCTGGTCCACGACCAGCGGCCGGAACTCCTCCGCCAGGTCCAACGCCAGACTGGGGCGGTCACCGTCCTCGGCGTGCAGCAGGCCGACGGACGGCTCCAGCCCGGCAGCCACCAGCGCCGACGTCGTCTCCGACACCAGCACCGCATAACCGAACGACAGCGCCGCATTGACCACATCCCGCGGCGGGCGCCGGTTGCGGCCGGTGAAGCCGAGATAGTCGGGTAGGAAGGCCCACCAGGACTGGAAGTAGGCCCGCTCGGCCGCGCCATCCAGCCCCATCAGCTCGTCTCTGCTGGTCGCCTCCGGCAGTATTGCCAGGTAGCTGTCGATGGCGCTGACCGCCACACCCAACTCCTCGGCCGATTCCCCGCGCAAGGTCCGACGCAACAGCACGGCCCGCTTCCGCAGCTTCGCCGTCACCACGACCCGCGCCGCGGACAGCGACCGGGCCGAATCTCGCGCCGTGTGCAGCTGCCGCCGAAGCCGGGACGCACGCACCGCGGGCCCGCCGATCGTCTGGTCGAGACAACGACCCCGATGGGAACAGAACACCAGTTCGATCCCCGCCGACGACGCCCAGTTCCGCAGGCCTGCGCTCACCCCGACCGCGCGGAAAACACGATCCGCGCCACCATCCCCATCGGCACGTCAAGCAGACGCTCCTCGTCCTTGGCGACGACGAGCCGCCCGTCCTCGACCCGCGCCCCGCTGCCTTCCACCCCAGAAACACCGTCCGGTGCTGCGGAATCGCAGCGCCACGCTCGAGGACCGGCGGATAGCGGGAACCGACGTCCTCGACCAGAAACGTGAAACCGTCGGCGAAGGACATCACCGCGGTCTTGTCCGCCCCCAACGTCATCCCGGCCTTCTCCACCGCCGCGTGGACCACCCGCGCTGCGTCCCACGCCTCATCCCGGGACCGCGCCACCACACAGAAATCGTCGTCGTAGCGCACGATCGGGAACCCGGCGCGGCGAACCCGCTCGTCGATCGGCTCCAGCACCCAGTTCGCCGGCACCGGCGACAACGGCGACCCCTGCGGCAACCCCTTCGGCGCGAGCAGGTCGCGCTGCCCGGGCCGCCGCGTTCCTCGCGCGAGCAACAACCGGACCACGGCCAGCAGCTCGGCGTCCCCGATCAGCGCCGACAGGCTCCGCGAAAGCCTCTCCAGCGGTATCGAGGGGAAGCAGTCGTGCACATCGGTCCGCAGCACCCACGCGAACCCCTCCTCACGCAGCCGCGCAACTTCACGAACCGCGTCACCGACGCCCAGCCCCGGCCGGTAGGCGAAGCTGCCCGGCCCGAGCAGCGCGTCGATCACCGGGCCCAGCACACCGAGGATCGACCGTTCCACGACCCGGTCCCGCACCGCGGGAATCCGCAACACCCGCTCACCGCCGTCCGCGTCGGTGATCACGACCTCGGTCAGCACACCCGGCTCGTAGCCACCGCCGAGCAGCTGGGCCGACAGCTCGGCCAGCCGGTTCTCGACGCCGTCCTGGAACCGTCGCACACCCGCCGAGAGCACCTCGTCCCGTGCGTCGGCGAGCAGCACATCCGCCCAGGCCGCCGCCAGCGCCGAGGGCGCGGCGACCCGCTCCATCGACGCGCCCACGGGGGTCACCGTCCCGGATGGAGCCGGACGCCGCCGAAACCTCTCGTCGTGTGCGCGCCCACGCCGGCGTAGGGCGCGATCGCCAGCAACTTCCCCACCGCGTCCCGAAGCCCGGGATCCTCGACCGCGTACGTCACCCGCCCACGAAAGCCACCCACCGTCACCTGGACCGGCACCCGCTTCCCGGCCGCGTCCGGACGCTCGTGCAGCACGAACCGCTCCACCTCGCTCGCACCCCTCACCTCGGTGACCACCACCGGATCGAACGCGAGATCCACCTCCAGGTCACCGGCATGCGGCGCGGCGAACCGCCGCCAATCAGCGCGCAGGCTGCCCAGCACCGCCGACGGGGACGGCCACGGCAGCAACCGGTTCCCCCGCCGGAATGTCACCGGGCTCACAAACTCCACCGCCCATGCACGCCCGGAGCCGCCCGCCACGTCCGACCACGCCACAGCAGCGACTTGCCTCACCCGCCGGCCGGCCCCCGTGAGCAACCGTCCGACCAGGCCGTCGTCGAGCACACCGATCTCAATCCCCGTAGTCGTTGCCTTCCACGACCACCCTTTCCGGTCCGCGTGATGATCGGTATCCAGGCACGACGCCAGCAACCCGTGCAACTGGCGCCGATCAATCACACCCCCGGGAACCGGCATCTCCCACAAACTCGGCACCACCACCTCCGCCCCCGACCACCGAACCCGCCTCAGTCGGACTGCATCACGCGAACACCGCTGAAGTCGGCAACGACCCGCCCCAGGTTTCACCACCACCCGAACCCGCCGTCGAATCGTTACCCGACAACACCGACACCCCCGGCCCGACAACCCCCTCTGCCATCCTCGTCCGAACACCGTGTTTCTATACGCCTTTCCCCGTGACCGTAATCGACACAAGAAGCAGAAGCTCGACCGCGACGACACCGTGTTTCTATACGCCCTTCGGCGTGACGGTGGTCGGCACTCGCCATGTTCGAATCCGACTTCAAGAAGGCTGGCGTCGTTTCTATACGCCCTTCGGCGTGACGGTGGTCGGCACAGCACGTCCGGCCACGGCAACGTCATGTTCGCGCAGTGCGACCTGTTTCAATACGCCCTTCGGCGTGACGGTGGTCGGCACTCGGTGTTCTACAAGCTCTACGAGTACATCGAGAAGGTTTCTATACGCCCTTCGACGTGACGGTGGTCGACACGTTCTCATCATCGTCTTCGCCGCCATCGGCGGGATCATGTTTCTGTACGCCCTTCGGCGTGACGGTGGTCGGCACCGGCAGAAAGATGGGCGCAGGGCGAACTGGTACCTGTTTCTATACGCCCTTCGGCGTGACGGTGGTCGGCACCCTGCCTGGTTGAGCGCCGCTCTGATCGGCGCAAATACTCGGGCACTGCACGGCAGCTCCGATTTCCGTTCCGGGTGATCGTCACCTGGGCTGCGATGGCGCGTTTTCGCTGGTGGGAGATGTGCACGCGACATGGCTTGTGGATCTTCACCGGTCCATCGCCCGTTCGGCCCAGCCACGTCGGTGACGTTTACCGTAGGTGCCGTCTCGGGCCGGTCGGAGTGTCTCATCGGCGGGGGTCGCCGTCGAGCCACGCGTCCCAGATCGCGGTTGCGGTGGCGGCCGAGGGCAGGGTCAGGGGGCGGGGTGCCGGTCCTCCGTCGAGCCGGAGGACCGCCTCCTTTTCGGTGGGAGCGAGGTCGGCGTAGAAGATGTGGGTGAACACCGTGTAGCGGTCGGTGTCGCCGAGCCGGATGGGGGTGAGCCAGACCGGGGACGCGCGGCGCGCGGGCTGGTTGTCGAGGTGGAGGTTGACGGAGGCTTTGAGGCGGTCCTTCGGGCGGTAATAGTTGACCGGGAGGCCGAGAGCAGCGACCGGGTAGCTGTTGTCCGGTCCGAGGATTGTGGCGGCCCATTCCGGTGTCACCGCGGCGTAGTCGTCGGCGGCGTCGTTGCGGAAGAGGCGCCAGGCGGCGCCCGTGCGGTGCAGCGCGTCCGCGAGTGCCCGGGGCTGGAGATCGAGGGCGTTGGCCGACCAGGTCTCGTTCGACAGCACCGGGAACGGGCTGACGCCGCCGCGGGACTCCCAGCGATTCTCGTCCAAGGCTGGCGCGTTGGGGAACGCCGCTGTGGTGGCGTGGGCGATGTCGGGTGGGATGATGGTGTGCCATCGGGCCAGCTGAGCGCCGGGGGTGCCGGTGGGGTGCAGCAGCGCGGTGCTCCAGCCCGGTGGTGGGTTGCTGATCGCGGTGCAGCACAGGCGGCCGAATCCGCGGCGGGTGCGGGCGCCGAGCCCGCCGTAGGTAAGCCACGCCCACAGCGCGAGCATGAACCCCTGGGTGATGCAGGGGTTTTCGGGTAGGGCGACGTTCAGGTCGAAGGTGGTGTCGACGGGCAGGTGGGGGCGGCTGAGGGTGGGATTTCGCCCGCTGGTGCAGAGTCCTTGCCCGAGCAGGTACCGGGCGCCGGCGAATCCGTTTTCGCTGCGGCGGGCCCAGGCGGGAAGGGTTCCGGCGTTCTCGGCGGGGGTGGCGGGTGGGGTGACGCGCAGCCGGATCGGGGACGGGGTGGCGGTGCTGCCGAACACGGCGGTTTCGGAGGCCGCCAGCTGCGGCAGGTCGTCCATGTTGCGCATTGTGTGGCCGGCGGCGACGGCCCGGTACCAGTAGCGCAGCACGCCGCGGATCGACGGGGTCCGGATGATCGTTGCGGTGTCGGGTCCGGTGGTGTCTCCGCTGAACAGCGGGGTGTCGACGCGGAGGGTGAACGTGGTCCACACGGTCATGAGGGGCCTCCTCGGGTGCGTTTGAGCCGGCCCAGGGGCGCGGTGACGGGCCGGTCGTCCCACAGCACCTGCGCGCCCAGCCCGACGGCCAGCGACCAGCCGGTGAGCAGGAGCACGAACCCGGCCGGCGCGGCTGCGGCGCCGGCCTTCAACGCGTCGGCGCAGGCCGCTGTCTGGGCGGGTGGGTAGGGGTGGGCGGTGTAGGGCGGGTGGAGCCACCAGCCGAGCAGGCACTGCCCGTCTTCGGCGACGCTCGGGGCGGCGAACCCGAGGATGAGGATGCTCAAGGTCATTGCGTAGCCGGCGCCGATCAGGCCGATCACCGTGCCGCGGCGGACCGCCGCCCACACGGGGACGCCGTGCAGGCGGGTCTCGATGATCAGGTAGAGCGTTGAGACGGTGAGCAGGCCGAGGCCGACGCGCCAGGCGTCGGGGTCCAGCCACCAGCGCGGGGTGAAGCTCAGCAGCACCAGCGCCCCGGCGGCCGAGGCTGCGGGTAGCCGTAGCAGCAGCAGCGCGTCCCGGCGTGGCCTGGCCGCGATGACGGTCACCATCCCGACCGCGAGTTGCGCCAGCGCGACCCAGCGGGCGAGCTGGCCGGCCTGGGCCGCGTAGAGCAGCAGCGGCGCCAGCGCCAGCGACCCGACCGCTGCTGCTCGACGCCGGCCGCCGGGACCGAACGCGCGGCTTCCGGCCGGCAGCGCCGCCCGGGGAAGCCAGTGGTGTTCAGCGACCTCACCGGCGACTCGGTCCTGGTCATCGCCGCGTTCGCTGTCCCCCGCCCGGCGGGCAACGAGCGCCAGGCGCTGCCCTTGCACGTCGGCCGCGGCGGTGTCGTCGGGCCAGGCGTGGGTGACCCAGCGCAATTCTTGTTCGAACCGGGCGGGGTCGGCGTGGTGGACCGCCGAGAGCCACGGGTCGTCCTGCCAGGCCCGCAGGTGGCTCAGCCACTCCTCGCGCGCTGTCCGGGCCAGCAGGAGCACCACCTGATCCACCTGCAGCACCTGAGGTGGCGGCAGCGGGTCCCTGGGCCGGGCGGCCGGCGGGTCGACGCGCTCGGGCAGGACATCGGCGTCCTCGCCGAGGGCGCGCAGCCGGAACGGCAGGCTCCAGACCACGAACCGCAGCCGCGCGGCGCGGGACCGCATCGGCTCGGGCATCAGGTGCGCGGGCAGGTGCTCCAGCCACACCGCCAGCGCGGCCAGCAGGTCGGTGCGGCGCCGCCCGCTCGCGGCGGCGAATCCGTCCAGGCAGCGCGGGTCGGCGAGGAGACCGGCCAGCACGACCGGGTCGACCCGGTCGGTGACCGCGGGCAGCGGCAGCCGCGGCAGCGGTGAGGTGCCGGTCGGCAGCACGAGGTCCCAGTAGCGGGCGACTCGGTCGGTCATCGCGGTACTTCCAGCGCCCACAGGGTGCGGGCCAGGATCAGCCCGGCTTCGGTCAGCCCCCGCCGCCCGGTGAACGGCTCGTCCCGCAGGTAGGTGCCGCGGAAGTCGTGCAGGTCGTCGACGAGCAGGTGGTCGCGGGTCCCGGCCGCGCGGGACAGATCCTGCGCTCGTTCGAGCAGGGTGCCGGTGAGCCAGCGCACCGGGAGCGGAACCGGCTGCTCACTGGTTTCGTGCAGCACCTGGGCGCTGACACGAGAGCCCAGGCCGAGGCGGCACCGCAGGACGGTGGCCACGGCGTCGGCGGTCAGCAGCAGGTACGGCAGCAGCGCTTTGTAGCCACCGGTGAGGTGGAAGACCGCCCGCCGGTCGGCCCCGCCGTCGCAGAGGTCGTGCGCGACGGCGCGGCCGACCTCACCGACCGACAGCCAGGTCCGGCTGTCCGGAGCGCCGCCGACGTCGAGATCGAGGCCGGGAATCCGGACCAGCAGCACCTGCCCGGCCGCCACCGTCACCCCGGCCGGGGCGGCGACCGGGTCGTCGACGTAGCGGGGCAGGCTGCCCGCACGGGCAGCGAGCAGGTGCGCCAGCAGCGCCGCGGCGCGCAGCCCCTCGTCGGTGTCGGTGGCGACCAGCACGACCGAGTCCCTGCCCTGGACAACGGGCTCGGTCCGGGTCCGGTCGTGGGCATCCAGGGCGGTCAGCTCGGCGCTGCGGTCCGGGGCCAGTTGCTGCAACTGCGCGGTCACCGCGGCAGCTTGGTCGGGATCCGCGTGCAGCAGTGGCTCGAGCAGCAGTCGACCGTCGCCGCGGTCGGCCTGGCGAAGCAGCCCGCGCAGCGGCGCCCCGGCGAGGGCGTTGCGGAGGGGTATCGAGACGCGCCGATCGGCGGCAAGGTGCTTGAGCAGGGACGTGCCGACAGGCACCACATGCACGAACCCCGTCATGACGGCTCCACGACGGTCACGGTGCAGTAGCCGTACCCGGCGGCGGTTTTCGCCCCAATCCCCCAGTCCTCCGCTGCGTCCCTCAGCAGCGCCACGGTGGCCTGCACCGCGGTGGCGCGGCCGATCAGCAGGGTGTGGAAAGGGGTGCGTTCGACGGCGAGGAAGTGCACCGGCACCGGATTGTGGTACTCCGCCGGTGGCGTGACCACCGTGGCGCCGGAGTTCACCTCGCGGTAATAGCCGCCGCCGTGCGGGGTGAGCACGTCGAGCACCACGTGCGGCGACCCGGCCGGGAGGGCATCCAGGATCGTCACCGTGCCCTGCGTCGCGTCGCCGGTCCGGCCGGGGCGCGGGCTGCCGAAGAGCTGTTCCACCAGGCCGGTCCGGTTCGGCCAGCGCCGCGGTACCTGCGCCGCGGCCGCGCCTTTGAGCCCGGACCCCGGCCACATCGGGACCCCGTAGGTCGGGGACCAGCTCAGGCCGGTCTCGTGGACGGTGTTCTCCCCGTGCCCCACCACCACCCGCCACTGCGGCACGAGCTGCACCTCGACGCTGACCAGCTGCGGATCATGCGCAGCGAGTGCGGCCGCGGCTGCCCGGCGCCGAGCCGCTATTGCCTCGAGCAGCCGTGCCGGCACCGCGCGAGCTGCCGCCGCGACCGCCTGCGAATGCTGCAACTGCCGTTCGGTGTCGTCGGACACCGTGCCGTTGTCGCTCAGCCCGCACCACAGCCGTGACCACAGCAGATACGCGTTCGGCTGCGTCTCCAGCTGCCGGATCGTCTCCGCTGTGGTGACCAGATCGCGCAGCGACCCGTAGGTCAGCGGCCGCGGGCTCATGTCCGGGCCCCGGCGGCGTAGTGGCGGGCGGCGGCCAGGCGGGCCAGCCACACCGCGAAGCCGCGGGCGCGGCGTTCAGCCAGGCGATACGTGACGTCGTCGGCGCACAGGGCATCCAGGAGGGGCAGCGGCGGGCCGGATACTGGGATCCCGACGAAACGGACCGCATCCTCGAGCAGAGCCTGTGCCACGCGCGCGTACCGGTCCGGGCTGCCGTCGCCGGCGGGGCGGGCGCGGGAGAGCAGGTAGGCGGCGGCTGCCGCGAGGCCGCTGCTGTGCAACATCACCGGGACCGCCCGGATCACTGTGAGGTAGTCCTTGTCGACGGTGTCGGGCAGGGCGCGGGCGGCAGCCACCGCGAGGTCGCGGTCCAGCCGCATGCCGGTCACCGCGTCCCCCGCGGCGGAATCGAGGCCGGGCTCGGCCCGGTGGCCCCGGGACGCCGCGGCGCCGCCCCGGTCGTCGCGGCGGGAGCAGCCTCCACCACGGCGGGTGCCGGTGTGGCCGGCGCCGGTGCCCCGGCGGCGGCGTGCCGGCGCAGTGATTCGGCGTCATGCACCCGGCACCACATGAGGCCCTTGCCGATGGTCTCGTCCCCGCCGATCCGCACCGTGGTGCCGTCAAGCAGACCGCTGAGCCGGGCCAGCAGCTCATCCTCACCCGAGAGCAACGCAACGAGCGCGGTGTCACAGGGCAGGTGCTCGGAGTAGAACGGCCCGTTCTCGACGGTCTTCTCGGCGTTGAGCTGCACCCGGGCGACGATGTCGGTGCCGGTGTCGCTCAGCTCGGCCAGCACACCGTCGTCCACCATCAGCAAGTCCTCCCGCAGCTTGGCGCGGACGTGGTCGAAGGCGGCACCGGCGGGGAACACCAGCTCGGCTAGATCGGCGGCGATACCCGCCAGCGCGCGGTCCGGGCGGACGGTCTGCACGAGCGAGCCGAGCGCTTGCCGCCCGCTCCACGTCTCACCCGCGATGGCCGTGGAGCCCGGTGGCGTGGTGAGGGTCCATCCGGTGCTGGTACCGGACAGCACCGTCGCGCTGCGTCCCAGCCTCGACAGCAGCAGCGGCGAGGTGACCCAGGCGAAGGTCCGCACCAAGGTGGGGACCGGCAACAGCAGCAGCCGGGCATCCCCGAACGCAATCCCGCCCCGCGTGGTGGCCCGGTCGCCGGTCGGATCCTGGCCGGCGGTTACGGGCGAGCCGAAGATCCTGGTGTCCTCGCCGGAGTCCAGTTGGGGGCGCAGGGTGTCGCGCAGCGCGCCTTTGAGGCTCTGGCCCCAGATGATCGGCAGCCGGGTGGCGGCCTCGCGTTGGATCGGCAGATCCACGATTCCCGTCGCCTCGCCGCCGCCGGCGTGCACCGGGGTTTCCGCGAGCAGGACCAGTATGCGTTGTGCCATCACCATCTCCCTGTCAGGCACGTCCCGAATCCGGCAGTCACCACGGGGTTCTCCGACCTCGGCAGCCCCGGCAGCAACCCGCCGTGGAATCGCCCCGCCCAGTCCTTTGCCTCACCTGCGGAGTCGAAGCGCAGGAAATACAGGCTGCCCGCGGGCACCGCCCACATCAGCCGGCTGGTCGCACCTGGATCCTCTGGCGAGGCGGTGGCCACCGCCTGCGGCCCCGCCACCGCCAGCCCGCACAGCCGCGCCGACGTCCCGGGCGGGACCCACTGCACTTGCGGCACCAGCGCCGGCGTCGCCAGGTACACCACCAACCGGCCACCCGGAAAGTCCTCCGGCGCCGCGGGACACGGATCGGCCGCCCGCACCGGTGTCGCCGACGCCATCCGGGACCGGCCCCCCAGCGGAACCACCGTCGCCGCGACGTCAGGGGGCTGGGTGCGGTGGTCGCAGCCGACCACAAACCGCAGCCCCGCGACCGGGCGCAGATGCCCGGCCCGGTAGAACATCCCGTCCAGCACCGTGCCCGACGCGGGATCGCGCGCGATACCGACGTGCGGTTCCGGATGCCACAGCGCGGTCTCGGCCCACTGACCCCACCTGTCGGGTTCGATCTCCCCCGGGGGCAGCGCATCCGAGCTCAGCCATGCGGCCATCCCCTCAGCCGATAACCAGCCGCCGACCGGATCGCCCTCCCCGGCCAGGGCGTGGCTCAGCCGCGGCGGCGCGCTCAGCTCGGCGGGGTCCGGGTCGAGGTCGCTGATCTCGTGCTCCGCGCGTGGCAGCAGAGGCAGCCGGGACAGCCGGCGGCCGCGCGCGAGGTCGCCGGTTTCGACCACGTCGATAGGCGTCGGGAACATCGGCGTGTCGTCCAGGTGCGCGACCGGACCGACGATCCGGTCCACCTCCCCGCGATAAACGCGTTTGACCAGGCCACCGAACGTGCTCGGCGCCGGCGCCACCCCTGCGGCCACCGACGAGTCACCCGCGGCGAACCGCCGGCCGTCCCGCACCATCAAGCTGTCCAGCGGCTCCACCGACAACCAAGTCCGGGTCACCTGCCCGTCCGCGGTCATCGGCACTCCTGGGCCAGAAACCGCGCCACCAGCATCGTCCGCGCCGGCCGGAACGCACGCTCCGGGCCGTCGGCGCGCTCGGCGGCGCCCAGCGCGGCGAACGCGGCCGCCACCTCCGGACCGCCGCCCTGCCGGGCGACCCGGCGCCGCATCTCGTCTTCGGCCACGTCCCGGAAACCATGCAAGCTCAACGCATCCAGCTCGGCCGCGTCACGTTCCACACTCGAAGCCAACGCCGCGGACCACGCGCCAGCGACCGCGTCCGGCGCCACCGCCCGCAGCAGCTCCACCGCACTGCCGCCTGCCACGGTCCAGGGCAGCACGGTGCGGGCCCGCTCGCCGCCGCGGCGCAGCGCCACCACCGTCACCGCGTCCCGGTCCCGCCCGTCCGAGCCCGGTGCGTCCTTGGCCGCCGCGAGCGCCTCCTGGGCCGTGGACACCACCTGCTGCAACGGGGCACTGAAATGGGCGAACACTACCGCCGTCGACGCCGTCGCCCCCGCCAGCGGTGTCCCGCCAAGATGCCGATCTACCTCGTGGCGCAGCGCGCCGGCCAGTTCCAGTGCGTGCGCCGCCGGGGCGAACGCGAAGAAGTCGTCACCGCCGGCATACACCGGCACCCCGAGATACTCCGGGGATTCGCTGAGCAGCCGCTGCGCCCGTCCCAGCTCCGTCAGCGTGGCGGAGGCCGATCGCTGGGCGGCCAGTCCGAGCCGGCTCACCTGCACGCCCAGCCGATCCAGGTCCTGGACCACGACCGCGTAGTACGAGCTCAGCGGGATAACGCCGGCCTGGTTGGCGATGGCGGCGATGTCACGGGCCGCGGCGGAACCGCGCGCCACTGTCTGAGGATCCGCGTCCTCGGGAAGCAGGTCCCGGCCGTCAACGCCGGACCACAGATCCGGGTAGACGGCTGTCCCCAGCCGGTCGGCCAGTGGCTCCAGCCCAGGTGGTACACCGTTTCCCGGTGCCTGTGTGTGGCGGTCGTCGATCAGCCCGGCGAGCGCCTGAACCGGTGCCCGGAGCCGGTCGGCGATCGTGCTGTCCGCGGCGGCTGCGCGCACCAACCGTGCGCGGTAGGCGGCGGACGCGACCACCGTGGTGGCGGGAAAGCGACGGCCGGGCGGGTAATTCCGGTTGCCGGCCGCGCGTTTGGTCCAGCCCGCGGCCGAGAGCAACTCACGACGTTCACGACGCGCGGACATCCGCGGCGCCGCCGCGGCCGGGACGGCCGCGGACTGTTGGCACAACCGCACCCGCTGCCACGCGTGTGCGGCGAAGACCCGGCTCCGGCGCCGCCCGGTCATCGCCGCTTGCGCGCGCCCCCACAACGCCGTGTGCTCCTCGCCGGCCACGCCGGCCACGCACACCCACGCGACATCCGGCATGCCAGGGGTGTCCGGGACACCGCCGGATGAGCCCGCATAGGCATCGCGCAGGTGGTCGCGCCAGGTCTCTTCGGCGACCTTCTGGGCTCGGCGAGCCAGGTCAGCACCCCGTCCGGCTGGGGCGAGGAAGGCGATCTTGTTCGTCACGCCCTCGGGTGTGGCCAGCGCGGCAGCCGGCGGAAAGATCAGGCCCGCAGGTGCGGCGTGCGTGCTCAGGTCTTCCTGGACCTCGGAGGCTGCCGCGATCACTAGATGTCGGAAGACGAGGCTGGCTCCGGCGATGTCGACGGTTTTGCGGGACTCGGCGAGGAAGCGCTGGACGCCGCCGACGGTGAACAGCACCAACTCGACAGCCACGAACCCTCCCCGAACCGCGTCGACACAGACCTCCCTCCAGTCGTCACAAGGCCGCCGGATGTTTCACCCCTGGCCGATCATCCGGTCCTCACGATGTATCGGATCTCGCCTCGGCGTACCGATAAGCGTTTCCGCCGGGGCGACTCGCCGTGACGTACTCGAGGTCGCAACCGCATGAGACGTCCACCGGAATCGGCTCGCCACGCATGAATGAAGAAATGACACAGCCCTGATAACGATCTTGAGCGGCATCGTCGCGAGACAATAGAGAACCCGCAGGTCGAACAAGATCGACATGCCGCGCGCGGTGAGACCCTACAACGGCTGCCCCGGCAATCGCTGACGGATCTGCTCCGCGCGGGCCTTCCGCTGGGCCAGGCTGCCTCGCAAGCGGGAATGCAGCTCGACTCCGCCCGATACCTGCTCGCGCACCACCCCCGCGACACCCGCAAATATCACGACATCAGCAAGAGGCTGCGCGCCCAGCTATCCGCCGAGACGTTCCGTGACCTCTACGTCGACCGCGGCTGGTCCATCTCCGCTCTGGCCGTCCGCTACGGGGTCAACCGACGCCGCATCACCACGCTTGCCACCGCCTACGGCATTCCGCGGCAGGACCAACGCAGACCACCCGGCTGAGCGAGCGGGACCTGCTCGCCCTGATGCTCGTCCCGTCCGGGAACACC
>NZ_JBSFNC010000146.1:0-22474 GCF_053586895.1 Amycolatopsis sp. NPDC003731
CGCGCGCTGCGTTCGCGGTCTTCGGGCGGGATGCGGGCCCAGGCCTCGGTGAGCACCGGCCCCGGCAGCACGGAGTTGACCCGCACCTCGGGGGCTACGGCAACTCGTTCTACGCCGCCGCCGTCCAGTCCGGCACGCAGAGCTGGAAGGCCTGGCTGTTCGCCTCACTCGACTCGGGGAACGTGCTGACCGTCGACAAGCCGCCCGCGGCGCTCTGGGCCGGCACGGCGTTCGCGCGGATCTTCGGGTTCTCGAGTTTCACCGTGCTGGCCCCGCAAGCGCTGATGGGTGTCGCGTCCGTCGGGATCCTGTACCTGACGGTGAAGCGGACGTCCGGCCCGGTCGCCGGGCTCATGGCCGGGGCGATGCTTGCGGTGACGCCGGTCGCGGCGCTGATGTTCCGCTTCAACAACCCGGACGCGCTGCTGGTGCTGCTGATGGTGGCGGGCGCCTACTTCGTCGTGCGCGCCGCGGAAAAGGCGAGCCCCCGGTGGCTGGCGCTGGCCGGTGTCGCGCTCGGGTTCGGCTTCCTGACGAAGATGATGCAGGCGTTCCTGGTCCTGCCGGCGTTCGGGCTGGCGTACCTGCTCGCGGCGCCGACGTCGCTGGGCAAGAGGCTGCTGCACCTCGGCGGCGCGGTCGTCGCGCTGGTCGTGTCGGCGGGCTGGTACATCGCGCTGGTGGACCTGTGGCCGGCGGCGTCGCGGCCGTACATCGGCGGGTCCGAAGGGGACAGTCTGCTCGAACTGGCGTTGGGCTACAACGGTTTGGGCCGCATCTTCGGCGGCGAAGGCAACGGCGGCGGCATGGGTGGCGGCGGCATGGGCGGCAACACCGGGTTCGGCGGGTCGACGGGCCTGTTCCGGATGTTCGGCGCCAGCTTCGGCACGGAGATTTCCTGGCTGCTGCCGGCCGCGCTGATCGGCCTGGTGGCCGGGCTGTGGTTCACCCGGCGCGCGCCGCGGACGGATCGGACCCGGGCGGCGCTGCTGCTGTGGGGCGGCTGGCTGGTCGTCACGGCGGCGGTGTTCAGCTTCATGAGCGGCACCGTGCACCCGTACTACGCGGTGGCGCTGGCCCCGGCGATCGCCGCGCTGGTCGCGATCTCCGGCAGCGCGCTGTGGCGGGGCCGGGCGCACCTGGCACCGCGGGCGGCGCTGGCCGGGATGGTCGTGGCGACGGCGGTGTGGTCGTTCATCCTGCTGGACCGGACGCCGGAGTGGTTCCCGGCGCTGCGCTGGATCGTCGCGGTGCTGGGCGTGCTGGTGGGCACGGTGCTGGTGATGGGCGTGCCGGGCGCTCGCCGCACGGCCGCGGTGATCGCGGCGGCGGTGGTCCTGACGATCGGCGTGTCTTCGGCGGCGTACGGCGTCGAGACGGCTTCGGTGGCGCACAGCGGCTCGATCCCGACTTCGGGCCCGACGTCGAGTTCGATGGGCGGCTTCGGGGGCGGTTTCGACGAGTCGTCGAGCGCGATCGGGACGTTGCTGGCGCAGACGACGACGAAGTGGGCGGCGGCGACCACGGGTTCGCAGAGCGCGGCATCCCTGGAGCTGGCGAGCGGCAAGGCGGTGATCGGCATCGGCGGCTGGAGCGGCTCGGACCCGGCCCCGACGCTGGAGGAGTTCAAGGCGTACGTCGCGGCGGGCGAAGTCAAGTACTTCATCGAGGGCGGCCGCGGAGGCGGCCCGGGCGGCGGATCGTCGGAGATCACGGAGTGGGTGACGGCGAACTTCACCGCCACCACGGTCGACGGCCAGACGGTGTACGACCTGCAGAGCTGACGTTCCACGGCAAGGCCCTGGACGCCGGAGTACCCGGCTCCAGGCTTTGCCGTACCCTCCCGGCACCCGCATGGCGGACAGACGTTTCCCGAGCCGCGGCTTAAGATGGAATGTTCGCCGCGGGGAGGGAGCAGCGTGGCCGGTCTCGACCGCTCCGAAATCCACCTTGCCCAGCAATTGCACCAAGAGGGGCTTTCCCGCCCGGCGTCGATTCTGGCCATAGTCATGGCCACACGGGCCTACTCCCGTTCGGAGAACGATCTCGTGGAGATCGTCCGGCAGTATCCCGGGCTGGAATCCGCGGTCGACGCGCGCAGGGCGATCCAGGACCTACGTGCGCAAGGCTGGCTTGTCCAGCGTGAAGTCTACGGCAAGAAGCTGGTCGTCCAGGAGCCGGCGTTACGTACATTGATTGCAAATCGGCTGCGGCGACCGGAAGTCGAGAAACAGATTTCGAAGCTCCGAGTCGACCTCGCGGCCTACGTCGAGGTGGTGGGTTCCATGCCGGAAAGCGCCGTATTCCATTCTTACCTTCGGCTGCTGGAATCGGCACAGAACGAGATCTGCCTGCCCATGCTCGTCACCGCGCCGTACGAGGACACTGTCGAAGTGCTGCGCAATCGAGCACAGGCCGGAGTACGGGTCAGGATCCTGCTCGCGGAGCCGGCTCTCGCGGCCAGGATGCGATCAGCCAACGTCCGGTCGATCTCCGCCGAACGGATTCGCTTGTGGCAACGCTCCTTCCGCGACTGCCCCCACGCTTCGGTCCGTCTTTGCCGGACGGCAGAGGACATGGAGCTGGCGACGTGCTTTTCCGTCGACGGCCGCACTGTCCGCTTCGACATCTACGATCCCTACAGACAGCAGAGTCTCGAAGGCGTCATGCTCGAAGTAGCCTCGCCTCAGGGAATCACCCCGAACTTCGTCCGCATTTTCGTCAGGTTGTTCGACGAAGCTTGGTCACGTTCCGTCGGCATCGGCCAGCTCGCCCGCGTGGGACAGCTCCTGCTGCGCCCGTGGAAGCTGTGGCTCACGATCATCGTTCTCACGCTGGCACTCCTGCCGATCCGGCTCCCGCACTGGTCGGAAATCCTCATCGGGGTCAGTTGCGGTATCGCCGCGCCACTGATCATCGAGGACGGGCCGAAGGTCGGGAGAATGCTGCGCCGACGAGCAGGCTAGACAGCTCGTGGAAGCAGGTGGTGGCTGACGTCGCCGACGAGGTCGACCGTTGCCCGGCGTTCCGTGAAGCGCCAGCCGCTCTCGTCTCGGGTGAAGCGGTCCTCGTAACGGCCCGCCGCGATCGTCTGCAGTGGGAATCCGGGGACCGCCTGCAGCACCGTGAAGTATGCGCGCCCCGTCGCTGTGTCGCCCGACACCTCGAGCGCCAAGTTCGTCGTCACGTGCTTCGTGCGAGGCGTGCCGTCCTCGTACACGATCACCGTCTTGCGCAGCATCCGCTCGACCTCGGCGGCGCCCCGCAGCTCGCCGCTGCTGCCCGCGAACGTGCCCGATGCGAACAACTCGCCGACTCCCGCGAAGTCGCCCGCGTCGACCAGTGTCGCGTACGCAAAGACCAGGTTCTCCAGCGCGCGGTGATCGTCCACGGAAGCGATCGTACAGAGAAAGTATAGAAATCTTCCGTACCTTGGCAGCAACCGGCGGCAGGGGGCCGTCGCGGCAAGGGGGTACGCATGGATCGCCGTAGTCTGCTCAAAGCCGGGGCCGCCACCGTGGCCGGTGTTGCTCTCGCCTCGGCCACCACCGGTACCGCGCTGGCCGATACCGGGTTGCCGCCCGTTCCCGGGATGCTCGGGGACCGCCGGGCCAACGAACTCTGGTACCAGCTCGACGAAATCGCGCTCTACCACCCGTCCCAGGCCGTCACGGACGCCTACACCGCGCTTTCCGACCACCTGCTGGCGCACGCGCCGGAGGGGCTGTACGAGAAGTGGCGCGAGCTGAGCCGGGATCCGGCCTACCCGAAGAACTACGCCGAATTCGCCAAGCCCGTCGCACCGGCGCTCAGGACGCTCTCCACCCTGCAGCTCGACAACTTCGACCGCTTCTACCGCGGCGACGAAGCCGGTCTCGTCAAGGCGTTCGCCGACTTCGGCCAAGGCGTCCTCTACGACCCGCGGCGGGCGCCGGAAGAGTCGGAAGTGCACACGATGAACGGGAACCCGCCGGGCAGCTACCACTTCTGGCACGCGGTCCTGCGCGCCCAGACGGTCCTCGGCATCGACCGGCACCGGTGGGTGCGGATCGACCCGATGATCGGCTTCGCCTGGGCGCTGCAGTCCATCGCGAAACCCGACCACCGCCACGTCAACCCGGGCCTGCCGCGCGAACAGGTCCGCGCGCTGGCCCGGCACTGGCTGCCGCGCTCGCCCGCCCAGCTCGACCACGACTTCCAGTCGTCGCCCTACCCCGCCTGAGCGTCCAGCACCCGCTGGTACGCCGCCCGCAGCGCGGGGCCCGGGCCGACGCCGAGCCGCTCGTCGAGGAGGCGGCGGCCCTGGTGGTACACCGTCACCGCGTCCGCCGGCCGGCCGCTCGCGCAGAGCGCCGTCATCAGCAGGGCGCGGGCGCGTTCCCGCAGCGGGTGTTCGAGGACGAGCGCGGTCGCGTCGGGTACCGCGCGCAGGTGGTCGCCCGAGGCGATTTCGGCTTCGATACGGCCCTCCAGCGCCGCCAGCCGCAGCTCGTCGAACCGCGCCGCCTCGCCTGCGCGGAGCGGTTCGGCGATGTCGGCGAGCACCGGACCGCGCCAGAGCTCCAGTGCGGCGCGGAACACGCTCGCCGCGCGGGCCGGGCGGGCCGCGCGCAGCTCGTCGTGCCCCAGGTACGCCAGCCGCGAGAACTCCTCGGCGTCGACGGTCCCGCCCGGCGTCAGCAGGTAGCCGCCGCCGGTGCGGACGAGCCGCGCCGGGCGTCCGAGGGCTTTGCGCAAGCGGGAGACGTACGTGCAGACCTGCGCGTCGACCGTCGACGGCCGATCGCCGTCCCACAGCAGCGAAATCAGCCGCTCGTCGGGTACCACGCGGCCGCGGGCCAGCAGCAACGCGGCCAGCAGCGTGCGCGGCTTGCGCCCGCCGAGCGCGGCCGGGCGGCCGTCGGCGCGCGACACCGCCAGCGGCCCGAGAATCCGGAACTCCATCCCCACCCCCTTCCCAAGGTACGCGGAAAGTCTCAGCCGGTCCTTAGGTTGAGCGCGGATCATGGAGGTCAGAGGGGATGAGGAGGCCGCGATGATCACCACCCGTCCGGGTTACCCACGCTGGCACACCGCGAGCGCGCAGGGGCCGCGCTCACTCAACGCCGACGCCGTCGGGGCGTACGCCGCGGCCGGCGGGCCCGGCATCGCGTTCGCCCTCGCCGACGGCATCGGGGATGATCCCGCCGCCGCGCGCGCCGCCCGCATCGCCGCCGCGGCCGCCGCGCGCACGCCAGTCCACAAAGGACCGGTCGAGGCGGTGCTGGCCGCTCAGCGCGCGGTGCGCGAGCAGACGCTCGGGGACGCCGTGCTGGTGGTCGCCATGCCGGCCGAGCGCGGTGGCTACCGCATCGCCTGGGTCGGCGACGCCCGCGCGTACGCCTGGGACGGCACCACGCTGAGCCGCTTGACCACCGACCACACGCTCGCCGAGTTCTTCCGCGCCCGCCACCAGCCGGTGACGCCGAGGATGGAGCACGTCGTGACGACGAGCGTCCGCACCGCGGAAGCCCACGAGATCGGCACGGCGGAGACGCCGGGAGCGGGCCTGCTGCTGACGAGCGACGGCGTCCACAAGCCGCTGACCGGCAGCGGCATCCGGGCGGTGCTGGCCCAGCCGGGCACGGGCGCGGCGGAACTGGTGGAAGCCGCGCTGGCCCGGGGCGGCTCGGACAACGCGACCGCCCTCTACGTCGAGCCGTCGGAGGTCGACAGCACGACGGTGCGATTTCCCGTCGCCGCGTGAGCCCTAGGTGGCGCGCTTGAGCTGCCGGTATTCCCGCAGCACCAGCACGATGATCACCACATCGAGTGCGGCGAAGAACGGCAGTGCGATCGAATGCGTGTGCACGGCGCGAAAGATCTCATAGACGACGAATGCGGCAAGGATGACCGCCGCCACGGGGTACGCGCGGACGATCTTGCGGGCCAGAGCCCACACCAGGCCGAGCTTGATCAGGCCGTGAGCCAGCAGGTACGCGACGGCGAACGTCTTCGTGTCGCCGTGGAGGAAGTTCTCCGTCGCCGACTCGAGGTGGCGGGCCAGGGTGCCCGAGGGGTCGCCCAGCAGGTCGCGGGTGATGACCGCGTGGGTGAACCCGCTGACCGTCGAGGCCGGGATGAACGCCAGGATCAGGGCTCCGACGACCTGCAGCGCGCCGTCGAGGCCCTTGATCGCGATCGCGATGCGGAAGAACTTCTCGGTCGCCGTCGTGTTCGTCTCGGACATCGTGCCTCCTCCCCCACACTCTGCCGCAACCACTGGGGGTCCGCACCCGGGGACACCGGACGCCAGAGCAGAGGGCTGCCCCGATATCTGGGAACTCTCGATCGGGAACATGGCGAACGCGAGCTGCGCGAAACCTGGCTGCTCGAGCGGTTCCCGGCCCCCGCGCTACCGGGCTCGGCTAACGGCGTTGCTCACGAGCTGAGGCACTTTTCGCACCGTTCGTGCCGGGCTGTCCGGCCGGCCGGGTCCGTCCCGTAGAGCGGGTAGCAGGCCGCGCCGCAGATGGCCAGGTAGATCGGCCCGCACCGGAGGGGGTGCGGGCCGACCTGGTGGGCGACGGCCACTTCGCGCCGCCGTGCGCCCGCTTCGGGGAGCCAGCCGTCGTGCGGGAGGCCGGCCCGCACGTCGGCGTCGATCTCGTCGGCGCGGGCGATCAGGTCCGCGCCGAGGTCGGCGAGCCGCTCCCCGAGATCGCGGAGGATGTCGGGGCGCGGTGCCTCCTCTCCGACGGTCCTGGCCAGCCACGCCACATCCGGGACGAGCGACGCGTGCAGGTCGCGGATGCGCTCCAGCAACCGCCGGTCCCGGTCGGCGTCGTTCAGCACCGCGCCAGCCACGCCGCCTCGCATTCGGCGCAGGTCGGGTCGAACCAATGACCACCGAGCTGCGGCACGTCCTTCACCGCGACGGTCACTTCTTGCCCGCACAGAGCCACGAACTGTTCATCCGGACGCGGAGGGAACGGCCCGTTGAGCGCGTGGCGCTTCCCCTCCGCTTGCTGCCACCTCAACATGTGTCCAGTAAAACTGTCCGCTCCGGCGGACACCAACGCACCGAAGGGTGGTTCGCCCTACATCGCGGGCGGCGCCGAGGCGGTCCCCCAAGCCGTCGGCGTGTCACTCAGCCGGAACTCGATCCTGCCCGCCCGCAGCAGGTCCGCGTGCGAGATCCAGCTCCGCTCGTACCCGCGGTGCCCGATCCGGACGTCCTTTGTGTACTGCAGCTTCCCCGCGGCGGCACCGGGCGCCGAGATCTCGATCTTGCGTCCGCCGGCCGGCCGGATCTCGACCTTCTCGAACATCGGCGTGCTCAACAGGTACGTCCCGGAACCCGGCTGGGCTTCGAACACGCCCGCCATGCCGAAGACGAGCCACGACGAGATCGTGCCGAGGTCGTCGTTGCCCGGCATGCCGTACGGCGTGTCCGTGAACAACGTCCGCGCCGCGCGCAGCACCGCCGAGGTCTTCCACGGCGCACCGGTCCAGCTGTACATCCACGGTGCGTGCAGGTCCGGTTCGTTGTTCGGGTTGAACGCGAAGTTGTTGTGGTAGTCGTACGCGCCGTGGACCCAGGAGTCCTTGGCCGCCTTCGCCGGTTCGGTCAGCAGCAGCGGCAGGTCGAAGAACGTGTCGAGCCGCTTCTCCGCCTGGGCCGGGCCACCCATCAAGGCGAACAGCTGCGCCGTGTCCTGCTGGGCGAGCCACTGGTACTGCCACGGCGTTCCCTCGTGGAAGCCGGTCGACTGGGCGGGATCCGGGTCGCCGACGCCGGTGCCGTCCGCCGCGCGCGTGCGGGGGAAGCCCGTGAACCCGTGGGATTCGACGCCGGTGTCCCACAGCTTCGCGAAGTTGCCGCAGCGCGCGGAAAGGGTCGCTGCCTTGTCGCGGTAGCCCAGGCCGGAAGCCATGGTCGACAGCGCGCAGTCGGCGAGGGCGTACTCGAGGGTCGCCGAGCCGGCCTGGCGCGTGTCGCCGTAGGTGTAGCCCGGCAGGTCCTGGTAGCCGATCCAGCCGTTCCGCACGTACGTCGGGTTGCCGTCGCGGCCGCGGAAGATCGACTGGTCCGCCGGGACTTCGTTGGCGTTGCGCCACAACGCGTCGAAGAGCCGGCGCGCGGTCTTGTCGTCCAGGAGCCCGCGGCGGTAGTTGTCGACCACCCACGGCGTGACGGGGTCGCCGCTCATCACGTTCGTCTCGCCGCCGGCCAGCGCCCAGCGCGGCACCCAGCCGCCGTCCTGGTAGACCTTGAGGACGGACTTGGTCATGTCCGCCGCCTTGTCCGGGTGCAGCAGCGCCACCAGCTGGTTCTGCGAGCGGTAGGTGTCCCACAGCGAGAACATCTGGTAATACGTGTCGCGGCTGCGGTGGACCCGGTCGTCGAAGCCGCGGTACGAACCGTCCACATCGGACCCGACGGACGGGTGCAGCAGCGACCGGTACAGCGCGCTGTAGTACGTGCGCTGGTCGGCGGTCGTCCCGCCGGCGACGCGCATCCGGTCCAGCTCGGCTTCCCACGTGTCGTGGGCGGCTTTCCGCGCCTTGTCGAACGACTTGGGCTGCTCGGCGCCGCGGTTGAGCCGGGCGCCGTCGATCGAGGTGTAGGACAGCCCGACCGAGGCACCGACCTGGTTCTTCTCGGTGCCGAAGGTGAGCCAGGCGCCGGTGCGCTGGCTGCCGAGCTTCGCGTCCCGCTGGTTCGGCGTCAGCTTGCCGTCGGTCCAGGTGCCGAAGCCGGTGAACTTCCGGTCGAACTTGGCGCTGAAGAAGACCTTGTACCGCTCCTTCTGCGTTTCCCAGCAGAAGTTGCCGCCCTGCAGCCAGCCCTCGACGGTGTCGTCCCCGACGACGTGGACGTCGCCGGCATAGGTGTAGCCGTTGCTCTCGCCGACCTCGATGAGGACGTTTTCGCCGGCCGCTCCGCCGGGGAAGGTGTAGCGGTGCTGGCCCGTGCGCTGGGTGGCGGTCAGCTCGGCGTCGATGCCGTTGGCGAGCTTGACGCCGTAGTACCCCGGCTGCCGGGTCTCGTCGGCGTGGCTGAACTTCGCGCCGTACTTCGCGGGATCGCTGCTGGTGACGGCGCCAGTGGTGGGCATGAACCGGAAGTTGCCCATCGTCTGGCAGCCGACGCCGGAGAGGTGGGTGTGGCTGAAGCCGAGCGTGGTGTCCTGCGCGTAGTCGTAGGACGCGTACTTCTTGAGCTGCGTGTCCGGGGACAGCTGCACCATCCCGAAGGGGGTGGTGGCGCCCGGGAAGGTGGTGCCGTCCCCGTTGTTGCCGATCGAGGTGTCGACGAGCGTGGTGGGGTCGTCGGCGAACCGCACGCCCGCCTCGGCGGGGGTCGCGAGGGCCATGGTGGTGGCCCCGGCGAGCAAAGTGGCCAGGACGCGTGTCCGCGCTCTCATCCGTGTCCTCCTGACAACGTTGTCACATGCACGGTGGGATCTTTTCCGTTGTCCGGTGGACAAATCAACCCCCGGAAAGCCTTGAACCTGACGTCGCGTCAGGTTCTACGGTCGAGGCGTGAGCGAACGCAGGTGGAGCATCGGCCAGCTGGCGAAGGCCGGCGGCGTCACGGTCCGCACGTTGCACCACTACGACCGGATCGGCCTGGTCTCCCCCGGCGAACGGACGCCGGCCGGGCACCGGCGGTACCTCGAGGCGGACGTGCGCCGGCTCTACCGGGTCCGGACTCTGTGCGGGCTGGGGCTTTCCCTGGACGAGGTGGCAGTCGTCCTGCGGAACGCGACGGACGACCCCGGTGGGCTGCGTGGCCTGCTGACCGCGCAGCTCGCCGACCTGGAGGCCAGGGCCGCGCGCATCGAGGAGTCGGCCCGGCGGCTCCGGGGCCTGCTCGCCCGGCTGGCCGAGGACGCCATGCCGGGCCCGGAGCAGTTCCTCGCCGCCCTGGAACCGATGTCCGTCGACGCCGGCCGCTACCTGTCCGCCACCCAGCTCGCGACGATCACCGGACGGGCCGCGCAACTGGGCAGCGGCGCGATCGAGACGCTGAAGACCGAATGGCTCGCGCTGTTCGGCCGGCTTCGGCAGCACCTGCTCGACGGGACTCCGGTCGACGACCCGGCCGTGCAGGAACTGGTCGCGCGCTGGCGGGCGACGGCGGCCGCGTTCCACCCCGGCGAGCGCTCGTTCGAGGCGGCGACCACGGCGCTGTGGGAGGACAACCGCGCCGGGCTGGGCCGGGAGCTCGACGAGCGCCTCGGCTGGTCCGGGCCGGGCGGCGCCGCCGAAGTCGTGGATTACCTGCGCAAAGCCCGCGCCGCGGGCGAAGACGAGAAGGACGGGTGAATGGACGTCGACATCACCGGCTGGCTCCGGGAGAACATCGTGCGCCTGCGGACGCTCGAGCCGGAAGCGGGCTACACCGGGCTCGAGCCGTTGCGCGACATCGTCGGCGACGCCCGGGTCGTCGCCATCGGCGAGAGCACGCACCGGGTGCACGAGTTCTACCAGCTCCGCCACCTGGTGACCCGGTTCCTGGCCGAGGAACTGGGGTTCACCGGGTTCGCGATGGAGTCCGGTTTCCCGGAAGGCTGGGCGGTGCACGACTGGGTGCTCGGCGGCGACGGTGACCTGGACCGGCTCCTGCGCACCGGGATCACCTACCACATGGGCCAGTGCGCGGAGATGCGTGACCAGCTGCGGTGGATGCGCGAGCACAACCGCACCCACGACCGCAAGATCCGCTTCTACGGCATGGACATCCCGGACTCCAGCGCGTCCGCCCGGCCCGGGGTCACCGCGGCGTTGGCGTTCCTGGACGAAGCCGACCCGGACTACGCCGCGGCGGCTCGCAAGAACCTGCTGCCGCTGTTCGACTACCTGCCGGCCGACCGGACCGGACTGGCCTGGGCCGCGCCGGCGATCCAGGCCTACCTGGCGCTGGGCACCGCCCACCGCCACGAGCTGACCGCCCGGATCGGCGAGCTGACCGAACGCCTCCGCGCCCTGCGCGTCCCCTACTCCACTGTGGACGCAGCACGGGCCGACATCGCGTTGCAGTGCGCGGTCACCGCCCGGTACGCGGACGCCTTCCTGGCTAACATGGCCGCCGCGCCGGGGCGCACCTACCGGGGCGCCAACGTCCGGGACGCGGCGATGGCCGACAACGTCGAGTGGATCCTCGCCCGGGAGGACCGCGTCGTCGTCGGGGCGGCGAACGGGCACCTGCAGCGCTGGCCGTACCGCGTGCCGCCGATCATCAACGAGGAACAGGTGATGCTCGGCCAGCACCTGGCCCGCTCGCTCGGCGACCGGATGGTGGTCATCGCCACCACCTCCAACGGCGGCCGCGTGTTCAGCCACCGGCCGCTGCCGGACGGGCCGCCCGGCCACACCGAGGTGTTCTACGAGGACATCGCCCCCGGCACCGACCCGACCGATCTGGACGTCGTGCTCTCCAGTGCCGGTGCGCCGCTCGCCCTGCTCGACCTGCGCGAAGTCCCCGGCGAGGGCGAGGTGGCCCGCCGCTTCGCCGAGATCGACGGCACCCGGCAGGGCCCGTACAAGCAGCTGGTGAACCCGCTCGCCGCGTTCGACGCCGTCGTGCACATCGACCAGGTCACCCCCTGGCGGACGTTCATCGGCTCCGCGGGGCACCGCGTCGGAGGGTAGCCGGATGCTGCACGCTCACGCCGAGGTCAGACCTGGTACGTGACGTGCCCGTCGACGATCGTCGCCGTCACCGGGAGGGCACGCAGGTCCGCCGGGGACAGCGTCGCCGGGTCGGTGGCCGTCACCATCAGGTCCGCGAGGTCGCCCACCGCCACTCCGCGACGGCCGCCGGAGGACGCCGCCAGGGCGTCGGCGAACGGGATCGCCTGCTCCGGGTGCCACGGCGGGCGGTCGTCGTCCGTGCGGGAGATCGCCGAGGCGATGCCGTCCCAGGGGTCCAGGGGCGCCACCGGGGCGTCCGAACCGAACTCCAGGCGGGCACCCGACTCCAGCAGCGACCGGTACGGGAACGCCCGCTCGGTCCGCCCGTGCCAGTGGCGGTCGGCGACGTCGCGGTCGTCCGGCTGGTGCGCCGGCTGGACCGCCGCGATCACGCCCAGGGCAGCGAAGCGGGGAACGTCGGACGGCGAGAGCAGCTGGGCGTGTTCGATGCGGCCCGGGCAGCCGACCGCCTCGAAGGCGTCCAGCGCGATCGTGTTCGCCCGGTCCCCGATGGCGTGCACCGCCGGGAGCAGCCCGTGGTCGAACGCCCGCCGCATCAACGGGATCAGTTCGTCCGGCGGCAGTTCCAGCGAGCCGGGTGAATCCACGCCGGGGTACGGGTCGTGGCAGTAGGCCGTGCGCGTGTTGAGGGAACCGTCCACGAACAGCTTGAACGGCCCGACCGTCAGCCGCCCGCCGGAGTCCGGGAGGACGTCGCCGGTGCGGTGGCCGCGCTCGATGGTCTGGTCCAGGAGGTGTTTCGCGATGACGCACGAGATCCGGGCCGCCGGGGTACCGCGGCGGGTCCAGTCCGCCACGGTGTCCGCGTATTCATAGTCGACGATCTGCGTCACCCCCCGCGCGGCCGCCGCGGCCACCGCTTCCGCCACCCACCGGTCCTGGACGTCGATCGCCGCCGTGGGGAGCTGGGCCGTGGCGCTCATGCAGTCGCCCTCCAGCAGGACGCCCGTCGGGTGGTCGCGGCCGATCAGCTTCAGCGCCGCCGGGCTCAGCCACAGCGTGTGCAGGTCCGCGCTGAACAACGCGACCGCGCGCCCGGGCAGCGCGCGCTGCAGCAGGTCCTTGTGCGGCTTGTCCGGCCAGAGCCCGTCGCGGAAACCGGCGCCCACGACGAGTTCCGTCTGCGGCGCCGGGGTCGCCAGCAGGTGCGCGAGCAGCAGCTCGATCGCCTCCCCCGCCGAGCGCGCCGCGTCGAGGGGGATGCGACGCCGGAACGTCGCCCACTGCACCACGTGGACGTGCGCGTCGACCAGCCCCGGCAGCAGCGTCCCGCCGTGCCCGTCGACCACCCGCGCGGCGAACCCGGTGGAACCCGGCTCGGTGATCGACGTGATCCGGCCGTCGGTCACCCGGACGTCGGCGAGGTCGCCGCCGAGGCCGGGCCGGACGCGGCGCAGCAGGAGATCGTCCATGCGGACCACCTTGCCAGCCGGACCCGTCCGGGTGAAGCACGGCTTGAGATGCGGAACAACCGGGTATTCCCCTAGCGTTGGAACAGATGGCAGCCGTCGCCCGCCGAAGGGTCAGGGCCGGTTCAGGAGCGCCGCCTTCACAAGCCGCGCAGGGTTCGACTCCCTCGGTTGCCGCCAAAGCCCGGTTCAGCCGACCGGCATGTCCCGCCGCCGCAACGCGAACAGCCCGGCCGCGCCCGCCACCGCGGCGATCGCGGCCAGCCAGAGCGCCGGTGCGAGCGAGAACGCCCCGCCCGGCAACCTCGCCAGGTGCTGGAACGGCGAAATCCCGAGCACCACCGAACTCCACTGCAACGCGGTCCCCACCAGCGACAGCAACAGGAACGCCGCCAGCAGCCCCCAGGCCGCCGCCGCGAACCGGGGCAGGAAGCCGATCAGCAACGCCGCCAGCCCGGTCAGCACCCAGACCGCGGGCAGCTGGGCCAGTGCCGCCGGGACCAGCCCGAAACCGCTCCCGTACGCCAGTCCCGTCGTCCAGCCGGTGACCACCAGCACGAACGCCGGCCCGAAGAAGGCGAACGCCAGGTGCGCCAGCGCCCAGCCGACGCGCCCGACCGCCGTCGCCAGGATCGGTTCCGCCCGGCCCGCCGCTTCTTCCGCACGCAGCTTCAGCGTGGCCTGCACCGCGTGACCCGCCGCCGCCAGGCCGAACAGCGTCATCGTCCCGGCCAGGTACGCGTCCATCACCGCGCCACCGCCGCCCATGCGCGAGAACACGTCCGCGACCGCCCGGTTGTCCCGCATCAGGTCCGCCACGTTCTGCGCGACCCCGCCCATCAGCAACCCGACGAGCCCCAGGCAGACGGTCCAGACCAGCAGCGACCCGCGCTGCAGCCGCCAGGCCAGGGCCAGCGGCGAGCGCAGGGACGCCGTCGCCTCGGAACGCCCGAGCCGTGCGGGCAGCAGCGCCGCGCCGAGGTCACGCCGGGCGGACAACGCCACGGCCGCCACCACGAACAACGCCGTCGCGGCGATGCCCAGCGCGAGCACCCACCACTGTTCCCCCGCGAACGGCCGCAGCCGGTGCGCCCAGCCGATCGGCGACAGCCACGCGAGCCAGCCCGCCGAGCCGCTGCTGTCCCCGGCCGCGCGCAGCAGGAACGCCAGCACGAGCGCCCCGATCCCGATGCCCCGCGCCCCGCTCGCGCCCCAGGTGAGCTGAGCCGCGACGGCGCCGACACCGGCGAACACCCAGCCCGCCAAGGAAAACCCGAGCCCCAGCGCGAGCGCGCCGGCGAACGGCACGCCCTGCGCGGCGACGCCGAACGCGGTCAGCAGGCCGAATACCAGGCACGCACCGCAGGCGGCGAGCACTGCGGCGGCCAGCCCCGCGTGCCGGCCGACGACGGTGGCGCCGGTGAGCTCACGACGTCCCGCCTCCTCCTCGGTCCGGGTGTGCCGGACCACGGTGAGCATCGCGATCAGGCCCACCACCACCGGCACGAACCCGCACTGCCAGGCCAGCAGGTTCCCCGGCGACGAGCCGTACAGCGGGCCGTTGCGCACGACGAAGGTCGCGCTCGAGGCGTTGAGGTCGTAGAAGTGCTGCCGCGCCGCGGCATCCGGGTACGCCGCCTTGATCGACGACAGGTAGCCGACCGGCGCGAGCGCGAGACCGGCGATCCACAACGGCATGAGCAGCCGGTCGCGGCGCAGCACCAGCCGCAGCAGCGCCCAGGTGCCCCTCATCGCGCCACTCCGACCGGTTCGTCGTGGCGGTAGTGGCGCAGGAACAGCTCTTCGAGCGTCGGCGGGCGGCTCACCAGGCTCCGCAGCCCGGCCCCGGCGAGGTGCCGCATCACGTCGTCCAGCGCCGTCTGGTCCACCGACAGGTGGACGTGCGAGCCGTACGAGCTCAAGTCGTGCACGCCCGGCAGCGAGCCCAGGTCCGCGGGGACCCGCGCGAGGGAGGCGTCGATGGTGATCCGGCCCAGGTGCCGCAGCTCGTCCAGGGTGCCCGACTCGACCGTGCGGCCGGCCCGGACGATCGTGACGCGGTCGCACAGCGCCTCGACCTCGGAAAGGATGTGCGAGGACAGCAGCACCGTCCGGTCGCCGCGTTCGCGTTCTTCCGCGACGACTTCCCGGAACACCTCCTCCATCAGCGGGTCGAGCCCGGACGTCGGTTCGTCGAGGACCAGCAGCTCCACATCGGACGCGAGCGCGGCGACGAGCGCGACCTTCTGCCGGTTGCCCTTCGAGTAGGTCCGGCCCTTCTTGCGCGGGTCGAGGTCGAAGCGCTCGATCAGCTCGGCGCGGCGAGCGGTGTCGAGACCGCCGCGCAGCCGGCCGAGCAGGTCGATCACCTCGCCGCCGGTGAGGTTGGGCCAGAGCGTGACGTCGCCCGGGACGTACGCGAGCCGCCGGTGCAGCTCGGTGGCGTCGGTCCAGGGGTCGCCGCCGAGCAGGGTGGCGCGGCCGCCGTCGGCGCGCATCAGCCCCAGCAGGACGCGGATCGTGGTGGTCTTGCCGGCACCGTTGGGCCCGAGGAAGCCGTGCACCTCGCCGGTGTGGACGGTCAGGTCGAGCCCGTCGAGGGCTTTCGTCCGGCCGAACGCCTTGGTGAGGCCGTCGGCGGTGATCGCGTCGGCCATCGTCATCCCTTCCGTCGGTACGCGGCCAGCGATTCACTGGCCTTCTTCAGTGCTTCGGGAGCGGCGAGCGGGTGGGTGAACAGGTACCCGGCGGCCAGCGACATGCGCAGCATCGCTTCGTGGGTACCGGGTTCCTCGCCGAGCGCGCGGGCGACGTGGTCCTGCAGGATCATCATCCCGCCGGTCATGGCGGCCAAGGCGGCCGCGCAGGCACGCGGGTCCGGCATGCCGAGGCCCTGCTCTCGAAACCAGCGCTCGGTGCCGTCGACGATCTCGGTGAACTGGGCGGCGGCGGCCGCGGAGCCGTCGATCATCGCCCGGCCCAGGTACCGGCGGAAGAGCAGCTGGCGCGGGTCGAACGTCGGGACGAAGCCCGGATCCGCCTCCCCCTTGGCGAGCGCCTCCTCCTTGAACTTCATCAGCTCGTCGAAGACGTACGTGTCACACGCTTCGCGCAGGCCGTCCTTGGAGCCGAAGTGGTGGCGGATCAGGCCACCGGAGACGCCGGCTTCCTCGGCGATGTCCAGGATCGACGTCTTCTCCATGCCGCGCTCGGTGAAGAGCTTGATTGCGGCGTCGCGGATCCGGGCCCGGGCGGTGAGGTCGTTCATCGAAGTCCTATACGTGCGTGTAGTCGACTACACGAGAATATAGCCCACTATACGCGCGTGTAGCAATGGGGAAAGCTGGCCGTTCGACAGGCGTTCCCGTGACCGCCTAACCGGGCAGTCGATTACTCCATTTGGCTCGCAACCAATTGCGGTCTATGGGCTAACTGTCTGATTGCTGACGAAGATCCCACCCTGTGTACTGCTCGGTACGCATCTCTTCACGAAGGGTCGTTTCAGTGACACAGCACAGATCGCGCTGGAGACGGCGGGCCGGGATCACCGTCCTCGCCACCGCACTCGGCGCCTCCGTCCTCGGCGTCGCCGTCCCGGTGGCCTCCGCCCAGCAGGCCCCGCCCACCAGCGGCGCGGCCGACGGCAAGACCCTCGACGAGCACGACCGCGCGCTCGTCGCCGAAGCCGAGAAGGCCGGCAAGCCCGACGTCACGCTGCTGATCGCGGCGGAAAAGGGCCAGACCGGCACCGCGGTGAACGAGCTCAAGGCCCTCGGCGGCGTCGTCCAGTCCACCGACACGAAGCTCGACTACGTCAAGGTCAGCATCCCGCCGGCCAAGGCGGAGAAGGCCGCGAAGCTCAAGTCGGTCAACGCCGTCGACGTCGACGGGCTCATCGTGCGCGACGACCCGAAGCCCGACGGCGCGACCACCCCGCTGCCGCAGCCGGCGCCGGGCAAGAACACCCCGCGCGTCAACCCGTACCTGCCGACCGGGGACACCTATGCGGCGCAGTTCGGCCAGGTCCTGCCCAACTGGGACGGCAAGGACACCACGGTCGCGGTGCTCGACTCCGGCGTCGACCTCGACTCCCCCGCGCTGGCCACCACCAGCCACGGCGAACGCAAGATCGTCGACTGGTACAACGCCAACGCCACCAACTCCGGCGACGGCACCTGGGTCAAGCAGTCCACCGCGACCTACACCGGCACGTTCACCTCGAACGGCCGCACCTGGACGGCCCCGGCGACCGGTGGCCCGTACACCTTCGGCCTCTTCGGCGAGACCGCCGGCGACCTGGGCGCCGCGGACAGCGAGACCGGCGGTGACCTCAACCGCGACGGCGACCGCGCCGACTCCTGGGGCGTGCTGCTCGACCCCGCCACCAAGGAGGTCCGGGTCGACCTCAACGGCAACGGCGACTTCACCGACGAGAAGCCGATGACCGACTACAACAAGAAGTACGACGTCGGCTTCTTCGGCACCGACAACCCGGCGACCGACATCGCCGAGCGGATGGCCTTCGTGGTCCAGACCGACAAGCCGGGCTTCGTCGGCATCGGCATCGCCGGTGCGGAGCACGGTTCGCACGTCGCCGGCATCGCCGCCGGCAACGACCTGTTCGGCGGCAAGATGGACGGCGCCGCCCCGGGCGCGAAGGTGCTGGCCGTCAAGGTGTGCCTCACCAGCGCCGGCTGCACGTCGTCCGGCCTGATCGACGGCGTCGTCTACGCGGCCAGCCACGGCGCCGACGTCATCAACATCTCGATCGGCGGCCTGCCGGCCCTCAACGACGGCAACAACGCCCGCGCGGAGCTCTACAACCGCACGATCGCCGAGTACAACGTCCAGATCTTCATCTCGGCCGGCAACAGCGGCGCCGGGGCGAACACGGTCGGCGACCCGTCGGTGGCCACGGACGCGATCTCGGTCGGCTCCTACATCACCAAGGAGACCTGGCTGTCGAACTACGGCTCGGTCACCAAGAACCCCGAGTCGATGCACCCGTTCTCCTCGCGCGGCCCGCGTGAGGACGGCGGGTTCAAGCCGGACATCATCGCGCCCGGCGCGGCCATCGCCACCGTCCCGCGGTGGGAGCAGCCGACCCCGGTTGCCGGTACGTACACCCTGCCCGCCGGCTACGCGATGCTGCAGGGCACGTCGATGGCGGCGCCGCAGGCGACCGGCGCGGCGGCTCTGCTGGTGAGCGCGTACAAGGCGACGCACAACGGCCAGCGCCCGCCGGTGGCGCAGCTGCGCGCGGCGATCAAGTCGACCGCGCGGTTCGTGCCGGGCATCGGCGCGTACGCCCAGGGCGCGGGCCTGTTCAACGTCCCGGCCGCGTTCGTCGCGCTGTCGCTCAACCCGAAGCCGGACGCGGTTTCCACGTCGGTCGAGGTGCACACCGCGCTGTCGGGCCTGCTGGCCAAGCCGAACACGGGCGTGGGCATCCACGACCGCGAGGGCGTGACCGCGGGCAAGGCCTACACCCGGACGTACACGATCACCCGCACCACGGGCTCGGCGCACCCGGTGCCGTACTTCGTGCGGTGGGTCGGCAACGACGGCACGTTCTCCTCCGGTTCGACGGTGGTCCTGCCGCTGAACGCGCCGGTTTCGTTCAAGGTGGACGTGAACCCGAAGGGCACCGGGGTCCACTCGGCGCTGCTCTACCTGGACAACCCGCTCACGATCGGCATCGACGTGCAGACCCTGAACACGGTCTTCGCGCCGCAGGAGTTCGCCGCCGGCAAGGGTTTCCAGGTCGACAACACGGGCAAGGCCGCCCGCAACCAGGCGACCAGCTACTTCGTGCGGGTGCCGCAGGGCGCCAGCGCGCTGAAGGTGGACCTGGACGCCGGCGCCGGCGCTCCGGGCAAGGGCCAGGTGCGGTTCCTGCGGTACGACCCGACCGGTGTCCCGGCCGAGGCCAGCACCGCGACGACCGCGTGCTACCTGCCCGACGCGGGTGCGGGCTGCGCCGGCGGCACGCCGACCAGCCGGACGATCGCCAACCCGCTCCCGGGCGTGTGGGAGATCGTCGTCGAGGCACGCCGGACGTCCGATGTGGCCGAAGCGCCGTACAAGCTGTCGGCTTCGGTGCTGGGCACGGCGATCTCGCCGAACCCGGACACCATCGCCTCGGCCACGGTGGGCACGCCGATCGCGCGGTCCTACACCGTGCAGAACACGCTCGGCGCGTTCACCGGCAAGCTGACCGGGGCGACGCTGGGCAGCGCGAAGACGCAGCGGCCGTCCATCGCCGAGGGCGCGCAGCAGCAGTACCAGATCCCGGTGACGGCCGGCTCGCAGTCGCTGACCGTCACGATCGGCAAGACGTCCGACGTCGGCGCCGACCTCGACCTGGTGCTGTACAACTGCACGACCGGCTCCTGCGTGCAGGCGGCGGTGAGCGCGGACGGTGACTCGGAGGAGTCGGTGACCGTGCCCAACCCGGCGGCTGGTGTCTGGGTCGCGCTGGTGGACGGCTACGCGGTGCCGGCCGGCACCACGGAGTACGACTACCTCGACGTGTTCACCAACCCGGCCTTCGGGTCGGTCGCGGTGAACGACGCCAACGCCCTGCGCGCGTCGGGCAGCTCGTGGACCGTGCCGGCGACGGTGACGGCCGCGAGTGCCCCGGCCGCGGGCCGGACCCTGCGCGGTCAGCTGACCGTGCAGACCGACACGGGCGTCACGGTCGGCACCTCGCTGGTGCAGATCACCGCGGTGAGCTAGTTCCCAAGTCCGTGGAGGCCGCCTCGCTCGGGGCGGCCTTCACGGCTTTCTAGGCCTCTTGCGCCCGGGTGACGAAGGGCGCCGGGTCGGCCAGGACGCGGTGGATGACCCGGCCCGCGGCCCCGAGCGTGGCCGCGTCGCCGCCCAGGCGGGAGGCGGTCAGGTACGGGGGCGTGCCGCGCAGGCCGCCCAGGCGCTTCGCCAAGACCTCCGACACCGGCCCGGACAGCCACGGGTACAGCTGCGTGAACACCCCGCCCAGCACGATGCGGTCGAGGTCCAGCAGGTTCACCGCCGACGTCAAGGCGATGCCGAGCGCTCGCCCGGCCGCCGCGCACGCCGCCAGCGCCGTCTCGTCGCCGCGCTCGAGAGCGGCCAGCAACGCCGGGACCGAGGCCGCCTTCCCCGCCGCCAGCAAGGCTTCCTGCCCGGCGTAGGTCTCCAGGCAGCCGCTGCCGCCACACCGGCACGGCGCTCCCTCCGGGGCGACCACCACGTGCCCCAGCTCGCCGGCCAGGCCCGTCGCGCCCGAATACAGCACGCCGCCGACCACCAAGCCCGCGCCGATGCCGATTTCCCCCGACACGTAGAGGAAGTCGCGTTCGCCGTCGCCGTACCAGAGCTCGCCCAGCGCCGCCAGGTTCGCCTCGTTGTCCAGCTCGACCGGGATCGGCAGGCGCAGCAGGTCGGCCGGGCGGACGTCCTGCCAGCCGAGGTTGGGGGCGCTGAACAGCACGCCGTCGCCGACCGGACCGGACACCGCCAGCACCGCGCCCGCCGCTTCCAGCCCCAGCCGGTGGGCCTCGGCGAGAGCCTCCGACGCCAGCTCCTGCAGCTCCCCCAGCACCTTCTTGGGCCGGGCGCCGCGGTTGTCGCGGTCGCGGCGCACGGCGACCCGGACCGCGCCGGTCAGGTCGAGCACGCGCACCGCGAGGTAGTCGACGTTGATCTCCAATCCCAGCGACGCCACCCGCGCCCCGCTCAGCACGACCTCGACCCCGGGCCGCCCGCGTTCGCCCGCCCGCGCCGGGCCCGTCTCGGCGAGCAGGCCGGCCTCCACCAGGTCGCCGACCAGCTTCGAGACGGTCGACTTGGTCAGGCCGGTGACCTCGGCGAGCGCGGCCCGGGTCAGCGGGCCCCCGCGGCCGACCGCGCCGAGCACGACCTCGAGGTTGCGGGCGCGCATCTCCTCGTGCCGCACGGCCTGCGTCATCGTGTCCTCCCGCGAAGCACTGTAACCCCGGCCTCTTGACGCCGGGGACCCCCGCGGCGCATATTTAGTCTACAACGTGAACTAAATGAAGGGACAGTCATGAGCGACTACGCTCCCCAGCCGGCCGACAAGTTCACCTTCGGCCTCTGGACCGTGGGCTGGCCCGCCAACGACCCGTTCGGCGTCGCGACGCGGGCGCCGCTGGACCCGGTCGAGAGCGTGCACCGGCTCGCCGAGCTGGGCGCCTACGGCGTGACCTTCCACGACGACGACCTGCTGGCCACCGAGCCGGACCGCGACAAGGCGATCGAGCGCTTCCGCAAGGCGCTCGCCGAGACCGGCCTCAAGGTCCCGATGGCCACGACGAACCTGTTCACCCACCCGGTGTTCAAGGACGGCGGCCTGACCAGCAACGACCGGGACGTCCGCCGGTACGCGCTGCGGAAGGTGCGCCGCAACCTCGACCTGGCGGCCGAGCTGGGCGCCGAGACCTACGTCGTCTGGGGCGGTCGTGAAGGCGCCGAGTCCGACGCGGCGAAGGACGTCCGCGCGGCGCTGGACCGCTACAAGGAAGGCCTCGACCTGCTCGCCGACTACGTCGTCGAGAAGGGCTACAACCTGCGGTTCGCCCTGGAGCCCAAGCCGAACGAGCCGCGCGGTGACATCCTGCTGCCGACGATCGGGCACGCGCTCGGCTTCATCTCGCAGCTCGCGCGGCCGGAGCTGTTCGGGCTCAACCCGGAGGTCGGCCACGAGCAGATGGCCGGGCTGAACTTCGTGCACGGCATCTCGCAGGCGCTGTGGCAGGGCAAGCTGTTCCACATCGACCTCAACGGCCAGCACGGCCCGAAGTACGACCAGGACCTGATCTTCGGCCACGGCGACCTGAAGAGCGCGTTCTTCCTGGTCGACCTGCTGGAGAACGGCGGCTACGAGGGCCCGCGGCACTTCGACTACAAGCCGCTGCGCACCGAGGACGCCGCGGACGTCTGGGTGTCCGCGGCCGCGAACATGCGGACGTACCTGATCCTCAAGGAGAAGTCGGCGGCGTTCCGGGCCGACCCGGAGGTCGTCGAGGCCCTCGCCGCGTCGCGGGTCCCGGACCTCTCGACGCCGACGCTCGCCCCGGGCGAGACGTTCGACGACGTCCTGAACGACGAGTTCGACCTCGACGCGGCGGCCGCGCGCGGCTACCACTTCACCCGGCTCAACCAGCTCGCCCTGGAACACCTGCTCGGCGTGCGCTGACCCACAGCCGACGGCGGCCCGGCTCGCGGGAGGGGCCGCTGCGGTGTCGCGAATGACTCATTGGGGACCTCCCACCGGCCCGAAGAGGTATATTGGGCGGTGTCGGGGCGCGCGGGGGACACCCCCCCCGGGGGCGGAGGCGCCCCCCCCGGGCGCGCGCGAC
>NZ_JBSFNC010000147.1:0-22424 GCF_053586895.1 Amycolatopsis sp. NPDC003731
TGGAGCCCAACCCCGGCGGCGCCGGCGCCCGCGACGACCAGGGCTTCGCCGTCCCGGCCGCGTACAAGCGCCGGTGGGACTTCAGCCGCGACGGCGTCCTGCGGTCCCTGGACGACAGCCTGACGCGGCTGGGCCTCGACCGCGTCGACATCGTGTACGTCCACGACCCCGACGACCACTTCGAGGAGGCGGTTTCCGGGGCGTTCCCGGCGTTGCGCGAACTGCGGGAGCAGGGTGTGATCGGCGGGTTCGGCGCCGGGATGAACCAGGCGCCGATGCTGGCCGAGTTCGTCCGCCGCACCGACCTCGACGTCCTGCTGGTGGCCGGCCGCTACACGCTGCTCGACCAGCCGGCGCTGGACGAGCTGTTCCCGCTCTGCGCCGCGAAGGGCGTCAAGGTGGTGGCCGGGGGCGCCTTCAACGGCGGGATCCTGGCGACCGCCGAACCGGGCCGCGTCTACGACTACGCCGAAGCACCGCCGGAGCTGGTCGAACGGGCCGGGCGGATCGCGGAGATCTGCGCGCGGCACGGCGTCGAGCTGCCGGAAGCCGCGCTGGCCCTGCCGATGGGGCATCCCGCGGTGGCGTCGGTGGTCGTCGGCGCGCATGATCCTTCGCAGGTGAGCGTCAACGCCCGGCGTGCGCGGGCCGTGGTGCCACCGGCCCTGTGGATCGAGCTGATCGACGCGGGACTGCTGCGGGCCGACGTCGTCATCGCCGAAGGAGTCTCATGATCGACGCGCACCACCACCTGTGGGACCCCGCGCGGCGCGACTACCCGTGGATGACGGGCGACGCCATGGACCCGATCCGGCGCCCGTACACGGTCGACGACCTGCGTGCGGTGACGAAGGCGGCGGGCGTGCACGCGACGGTCCTGGTCCAGACGGTGTCCTCGGCGGAGGAGACGGCGGAGTTCCTCGCGACGGCGGCCGCGGAGCCGGTGATCGCGGGCGTGGTCGGCTGGGTGGACCTCACCGCCGCGGACGTCGCCGACCGGCTGGCCGCCCTCGACGGACCCCTGGCCGGCGTCCGGCACCAGGTGGAGAACGAGCCGGACGACGATTGGCTGCTGCGGCCCGAGGTGCTGGCCGGGCTCAGCGCGGTGGCGGCGGCGGGATTGGCGTTCGACCTGCTGGTGCGCCCCTCGCAGCTCCCTGCCGCGGCCGAGGTGGCGTTGCGCCTGCCGCAGCTGCGCCTGGTGCTGGACCACGCGGCGAAGCCCCCGATCGCGACGGGGGAGTGGGAGCCGTGGGCGTCCGCCGTGGCGGCGCTGGCGGGGCGCGAGAACGTCGTGTGCAAGCTGTCCGGTCTGGTCACCGAAGCGGACTGGACCGGCTGGGAGGTCGGGCACCTGCGCCGGTACGTCGACCACGTGCTGGACGTGTTCGGCCCGGAGCGCCTGCTGTTCGGCTCGGACTGGCCGGTCTGCGAACTGGCGGCGTCCTACGAAGTGGTCCTCGACGCGGCGATCGCCCTGACGGGCTCGCTGTCGGACGCTGAGCGCCTGGCCGTCTTCGAGCACAACGCCCGCAAGGTCTACGGGCTGGACGCGGGCGAGGTCACCTCCTCCAGGGGGTAAAAAAGGCGACCCCGCCCGCCCGCCGGTGTGGTCTCAGAACTCTTCGTCGCGGATCATGCCGCGCAGCCGGGTCAGGGCGCGGTGCTGCGTCACGCGGACGTTGCCCGCGGAGATGCCGAGCGCTTCGGCGGTTTCGGTCGCCGAGAAGCCGACGGCGATGCGCAGGGTCAGGATCTCCTGCTGCACCCGGGGCAGGGAGGCGAGCAGCCGGCCGAGGCGGGCACCGAGGTCGAGGTGCAGCGCGTGCGACTCGGGCTCGTTGCCGGCGACGTGCGGGCTCTCCGGGAGCTCGGGGACGGGCTCGGAGCGGTCGCGGGCGACGGCGCGGTAGGCGTCGGCGACCTTGTTGGCCGCGATCGCGTGGACCAGGTAGAGGAAGGAGCCGCCGCGGTCCTGGTAGTCGGGCAGGGCCTTGAGCACGGCCAGGCAGACTTCCTGGGCGACGTCGTCGGCCGACAGGTAGGAGAGGTCGCGGCCGCCCATGCGCGCGCGGCAGTAGCGGACCACCACCGGCTCGATCATCTGCAGCAGCGAGTGGATCGCCGCCGGGTTGCCCTCGCCCGCGTCCTTGACGAGGGGGTCGAGGTCCTCCTTGGTGAGCCGTCCGCCCGGGCGGGGCAGAGTCTCGGGGGTGCGATAATCGCGAAGGCTGGAAGCGGATTGTTCGGTGGTACTCGGCGGTGCCGTCATGGTCGTCTCCCCGGCCGACCCTCGACCGTCGCTGCCGGGGGTTCAACACTCCGTAACTGATCCATCGCAGATGCTCCGATGGATCGGGGCCGATCTGCGGTCCGTGCGACGCAGGGTAATCGTAAGCACCTCCAGGCGGGTCAGTCCAGATTTCAACGACCAATACCCCGTTAGCAGTATCGACCGTGATGTTCCCGCGACCCGCCCCCGCACATTGCGATTAATCGGTTTCAGGATGTGCCGAGTTCACTCGTCAGTGGAAGACGACCACGGAAGTGGCGGTCACGGTCACGGCGAGCGACGCGATGGCGGGCAGCAAGCGGCTCGGCGGCCCCGGTTCGGCGGCGCGCAAGGCCCGTTCGCGGTGCATCCCGATGGCCGCTAGCAGGGCGGATGTCCCCGCGGCGAGCACCACCGGGATCAGCGTGCCACCCCAATGGCGCTGGGCGGCGGAGTGCAGGAGCAGTACCGTGCAGGCGGCGGACGCCAAGGCCGTCCGCCGCCAGGCGAGCCCGGTGCGCTCGGCTTGGGCGCCCGCGGGGGTGGTCACGGCCGGATCTCGGTCGGCGTGTCGGTACTTTTGACGTCACGATAATCGCGAAGCGACGGTATTCGCGTCCAGGCGGGCCGCTCGCCCGGAGCGGGCCGGCCGGCTCGCCGGGAAAGCCGGGCGGATGGGCCGGTTTTCCCGGCCGTCACCGTCCGCTGCCATTCGTGTCACTCACGAGACCACCAGCAGCACGGCCGCGGCGACGATCAGCGTCAGCAGGCCGCCCGTCAGCACCAGGATCGTCCGGCTCGGCGGCAGCGGCTGCCCGGCCCGCATCGCGATCTGCACCCGCCGCCAGCGCGGGTAGGCGGTCGCGGCGAGGACGGCGGCCAGCGCGACGCACAGGCCGGCGAGCACCGTGCTGGCCGCGGCCGGTGACGGCACCAGCTGGTGCACGGCGACGCCGCCCGCGAGCAATCCGAGGGCGGTGCGGAGCCAGGCGAGGAAGGTGCGTTCGTTGGCCAGCGTGAAGCGGTAGTCCGGTTCGGTGCCGCCCGCGTGGGGCGTGATGCCGTCCGGTGCGCCGTCGGCCGGCTTGCTTTCGTCCGGGGCCACGTCCGCAGACGCTAGCCGGTGTGGGCGGGCGCGGCCGGGTCGGTGCGGTGCGCGAAGACCCACCAGCGCAGCACGGCGAACCGCACGAACCCGCCGACGAGGCTGGCGAGCAGCAGGGTGCCGGTCTCCTCCCACGACGTCGGCCGGTCGACGAAGGCGTCGAGCAGGGCCAGCACGGCCGAGCCGTACAGGGCGTAGAAGGCGAAGGTGAGCAGGTCCTGCAGGTGCCGCTTGCCGGCGTTGCTGCGTCGCCCGGCGAAGGTGACGCGGCGGTGGAACTCGGTGTTGCCGACGGTGGTGAGCGCGATCGCGACCAGGTTCGCCACCTGGGAGCCGAGCTCGTCGCGCAGCAGGAGGAACAGAACGGCCTGGACGCCGGTTGTCACTACGCCGGCCACGACGTACCAAGCCGCGTGCGTGCCGAGCTCGTGGTGGCGGTCCGGGTCGGTGGCGAGCAGCCGGTGTTCCGGTGCGCACCTGGTGGTGGCCATGATCCCAACCTAGCCCACATTCACAAACTTGTGAATGTGTTAAACCCTGTGATCCCTGCGACACCGGCAGGTTTCGCCGCCCTGTGGGCCGGGGTAGGTCACCGGCGACGAGATGTTCCCGACGCGCCTGGAGGGCCAGTGAGCGACCGTGACTCGGCCGAACCGCAGAGCTTGAGTCCCAGCGAGGCGCTGGACGAGGACGAGCTGCGCGTGGATTCGCTCGAGGAGGGCATCGAGCCGCCCGAGCACTGGAGCGCCGCCGACCGGTACGGCACCACGCCCCGGGAGATCCGCGAAGGCGAGCCGATGGACCAGCGCCTGGCCGAAGAGATCCCGGACGCCGAGCCGGAGCCGGTCCCGGAGCGCCCGCTCGCGGCCACGCCGGCCGCGGAGCTCGACGAGACGATCGAAGACGCGCCGGCGGACTTCGAGCCGGTGGTCCCGGAGGAGACGGTGCCCCGCCGCCATTCCAATCAGGGCCGCCGCGAGACGACGGACTACGCGGGCGAGTCGGTGGCGGACGCCATCCGGGCGGCCCGGCAGGGCTGATCCGCTCAGACTGCACGTCCGTTCGGACGCCCCTAGCGTGGGGAAAACATCGGACCGCGACGAAGGGAAGGCCGAAAATGCTGACCGTGACCGAAGCCGCCGCCGAGGCGATCACCGCGTTGACCAGCCAGGGCGAGGGGGAAGCCGGACTGCGCCTGGCGGTCCAGAACGCCGACGGAGAGAGCGCCCAGCTGGCCCTGTCGGTGGCGCCCGAGCCCGCCGAGGGCGACAGCGTCCTGGGAGAGGCCGAAGGGCCGAAGGTGTTCCTCGAGCCCCAGGCGGCCGCCCTGCTGGACGACAAGGTCCTGGACGTCCAGGAGGACGAAGCGGGCGGCGTGGCATTCGCCGTGCTGCCCCAGCACACGAGCTGACCGCGGCGGACGGGCCTTTCGCTCCTCGAGTGCGGAAGGTCCGTTCGCAGGCGGCGCCGTGCAGCGCCGCGCGCCGCCGACGCTCACCGCTGGCCGCCGACTTCGCCGGCCGCCGGTCCCACAGGGCCCACCCGCCGGGTCCACCTCGTGCAACGCCTCCCGGCTGCCCTCGCGCCGGATCAACCTGAGCCCTCGTCTACCCCTCCCTCCAGGCGCGGACCAGCTCCGCCGCCCGCTCTCGCAGCAACTCCGCCGCGTGCTTCCGCGCGTGATCCAGCGAAGGCGCGTGGTCGATCAGCGCGCTGCTCCCCACCACCCCCAACCGTGCCAATCCCGCCGCGTCGAGCTGGATCCGCCCGGCCAGCGCCAGCAGCGGCACCCCGCGGGGCCGCGCCCGGTCCGCGATGCCCGCCGGGGCCTTTCCGTTGAGGCTCTGCTCGTCCAGCGATCCCTCGCCCGTGATCACCAGGTCCGCCCCGGTCAACGCCTCGTCGACCCCGGTCAGGCCCGCGATGAGGTCGAACCCGGACTCCACGCTCGCCCCGAGCGCGATCGCGGCCGCGGCCACTCCGCCGCCGGCGCCCGAACCCGGCACCCGTGTGACGTCCGGCGCGCCGCCGACCTGCAGCGCGTGCGCCCACCGCCCCAATCCCTCGTCGAGCAGCGCCACCTCCTCGGGGCCCGCCCCCTTCTGCGGCCCGAACACCGCCGCCGCGCCTTCCGGGCCCAGCAACGGGTTCGTCACGTCGGTCGCGACCGCCACGCGCACGCCGTCCAGCCGCTCGCGCACCGGTGTCAGCTCCGTCGACGCCACCCGCGTCAGCGTCCCGCCGCCCAGGCCGACCGGTGCGCCGAACGCGTCCAGCACGCCGGCGCCCAGCGCGCCGAGCATTCCCGCCCCGCCGTCGGTGCTGGCCGTGCCGCCGACCGTGAGCACCAGCCGCTTCGCGCCGTGCACCAGCGCGTCCGCCAGGAGCTCGCCGACCCCCCAGGTGTGTGCGGCCAGCGCTGTCGCCGGGGAGGGTTCGACGAATTCGATCCCGCACGCGCGCGCGGATTCGACGTACGCCGTGCCGTCCAGCACCGCGTACCGCGCCTGGACCTGCTCGTCCAGCGGCCCGCGCACCGTCATCCGCACGATCCGCGCGCCCGCGGCTTCCAGGACGTCCAGGGTGCCCTCGCCGCCGTCGGCGACCGGGCACGTGACGATTTCCGCGTCCGGCAAGGCATCGCGCACGCCGAGCGCGATCGCCGCCGCGGCCTCGACCGCGGTCAGGCTGCCCTTGAACTTGTCGGGCGCGATGACGACCCGGGTCACGGCTTCACCTCCGTCAGCGGGGGACGCCCGGCGAGGACCGCCGCGACGTTGCGCGCGGCCAGCACGGCCATCGCGGTGCGGGTCTCGACCGTCGCCGAACCCAGGTGCGGGCTGAGCACGACGTCGTCCCGGCCGAGCAGCCGCGGTTCGACCTCGGGCTCCTTTTCGAACACGTCGAGCGCGGCGCCGGCGATCTCCCCGGCCTCCAGCGCGTCGGCCAGGGCGGCCTCGTCGACGACCGGCCCGCGGGTCGTGTTCACCAGGTACGCCCCGGGTTTCATGGCCCGCAGCGCCCCGGCGTCGATCAGGTGCCGGGTCTCGGGCGTCAGCGGGCAGTGCAGCGAGACGACGTCCGAGCGCGCCAGCAGCTCCTCGAACGACACGTACTCGGCGTCCGTGTCCTTTTTGGACCGTCCGGAGTAGACGACCGACATCCCGAAGGCCGTGGCCCGGCGCGCCATCGCCCGCCCGATCTGCCCGAACCCGACGATGCCCAGCGTCTTGCCCTGCAGCCCGGAGCCGAGCAGGAAGCCGAGGTGGAACGACCACGGCGTGCGGGAGCGCAGCAGCCGTTCGCCCTCGCCGAGCCGCCGCGTGACGGCGAGCAGCAGCCCGAAGGCGAGGTCGGCGGTGGCGTCGGTGAGCACGCCGGGCGTGTTGGTGACGACGATCCCGCGCGACGCCAGCGCTGGGACGTCCACGTTGTCGTACCCCACGGCGACGTTCGCGACCACCTTCAGCCCCGGCCCGGCGGCGTCGGCCAGCGCGCCGTCGAGCCGGTCGTGCAGCATCCCGACGACCGCCGACGCGCCGCGCACGAACTCGTGCAGTTCCGCAGGCGCCAGCGGACGATCGGCGGGGGAGACCTCCACGTCGCCTGCCTCGGCGAGGAGCTTCACCGCGTCGTCGGGAATCCATCGGGTCACCGCGATCTTGGCCACGACGACAGCGTAGGGCACCCCACCGACAATTCAGGCCACGCGCGTCAGCCGCACCACCGCGCTCGCGTACCCGCTCCCCGGCAACGAGACGTCCAGCCCGTGGCTCAGCAACACCGCGCCGTGGTGCACGACGCCGTCCTGGTCGCGGTACGACCCGGCCGGCTCCAGCCCCGCGAGCCGCGGCGGCGTGACCGGCCGCGCGAACTCCGTGGGCCGCCGCCAGAAGAACACGACCACGGAATCGTCCAGCACGTACTGCACCGCCGTCAGCGCCGAGACCGCCGGGTCGGCCAGCCGGTACTGCGTCCCGTGCTGCACCACCGGCCGGATCTCCTTGTACAGCGCCACGAGCGACGCCGCTTCGGCGAGTTCGCCCGGCGTCCAGCGCGGCAGGTCGCCGCCCAGGCCGAGCACGCCCGCCATCGCCACGTGGAATCGGAAGCTCAGCGGTGCTTCCCGGTGCGTGGCCGGGTTCGGGCTGTCGGTCACCCAGGCCGACATCGTTCCCGCGGGGTAGATCTGGCCGTAGCCGTGCTGGATGGTGATCCGGTCGGCCGCGTCGGTGTTGTCCGACGCCCAGATCTCGTCGGTGCGCGCGAGGATCCCCAGGTCGGTGCGCCCGCCGCCGCCCGCGCAGCCCTGGATCCGCAGGTTCGGGTGGTCGGTGCGCAGCCGGTCCAGGATCGCGTACACCGCCCGGATGTGGCCGACCCAGAGGCGTGCGGCGTCCGGCCCCGCCTCCGGCCAGCCGGCCTCGGTGAAGGCGCGGTTCATGTCCCACTTGAGGTAGTCGATGCCGTGCGCGCCGACCAGGCCGTCGAGCCACTTGTGGGCCCAGTCCGCGACGTCCGGGCGCGCGAAGTTCAGCACGAGCTGGTTGCGCAACGTCGTCCGGGAGCGGTGCGCCATGTGCAGCACCCAGTCCGGGTGCGCGCGGTAGAGGTCGCTGTCCGGGTTGACCATCTCCGGCTCGACCCACAACCCGAACTGCATCCCGTGCGCGTGGACGGCGTCGACGAGGGGCTGCAACCCGGCCGGGAAGCGCTGTTCGTTGGCGATCCAGTCGCCGAGCCCGGCGGTGTCGCCGCTGCGGGCGCCGAACCAGCCGTCGTCCATGACGAACAGTTCCGCGCCCAGCTTCGCGGCCGCCGCGGCGAGCTCGGTCTCGGTCCGCTCGTCGACGTCCCAGCCGGTGGCCTCCCAGGAGTTGTAGACGATCGGCCGCAGCTCGCTCGCGTGCGGCTGGACGAACTCGCGGACGTACGCGTGCCACCGACGGCTCGTCCCGCCGAAGCCGTCGGCCGCGTAGAGCCCGGCGAACACCGGCGTCTCCCACGTTTCGCCCGGGTGCAGCCGCCAGGCGACGTGCTCGTGGCCGAACCCGCCGGTCCAGGTGACGCGGCCGGTGTGCGTGCGCTCGACGGTGATCCGCCAGCTCCCGCTCCACGCGAGCGCGGAAGACCACACTTCGCCGGCGGTCTCCGTCGCGTCGCCCGCGTCGAGCATCACCCACGGGTTGACCTGGTGGCTGGAGGCGCCGCGGCGGCTGGTGAGGGTGGTTTCGCCGACCGGCAGCGGTTCGCGCAGCACGCCGTACTCGGCGCTCCACGCCCCGGACGTCCGGCTCAGCCGCGCGCCCTCGCGCCGGGGGAGCGTCCATGACGCGGAATCGGTGCGCAGCAACGCGATCGGCTCTTCGGAACCGGTGTGCCGCAGCGACGTCCAGCGCTCGACGACGTCCCCGCGGACGCGGTAGTGCAGGGACAGCTCCAGGGGGTAGTGCCGGTCGGCGAGCCGGACGACGAGCGCGCCGTCTTCGAGCGCGAAGCCGTCGTAGCGCCACTCGAGCGCCGAGGTCCCGTCGGCGTACCGCACGGCCAACGCCGCGACGCCGAAGAACGCGCCGCCCTCGGCCGGGAGTTCCTGCCGCTCGTCGCCGGGCTCGTCGAAGCTGCTGTCGGCCGGGTTGCGGCGCGCGGCGACCTGCGTGGCTTGGGCCAGGGTCAGCGGCGGGCCCCAGTGGACGTGCCGCGGGCGGTCGTCGGCGTCCAGCCGGAAGGCGTACGAGCTCTCGGGGGTGCGCAGCAGCCACAGCCGGTGCGCGGGGTCGTGTTCGACGAGCGACATGCCCGACAGCGTAGAGCTGACCAGCGCGAAAATAAATTCTTGACGAAGTTAATTAAATTTCTCTACCCTTCCGGCCATGCCTCGCAGTGCACCGGCAAGGGCGCCGATCACCAGTCCCGCGGCCGCGACCGTGTTCACCACGGTCCTGACCGAAGGGCCGGTGTCCCGCGTCGACGTCGCCCGCCGCACCGGGCTCTCCTCCGCCGCGGTCACCAAGGCCGCCCGGCCCTTCATCGAGGCCGGCTACCTCGAAGAACTCGCCTCCGAAGGCCGCACCGCCCCCGGGGCCGGCCGCCCGGCGAACCCCCTGGCCATCCGGCCGGACCGCGAGTACTTCGTCGGCGTCAAGATCACCGGCGACGACCTGATCGGCGTGGTCACCGACCTGCGCGCCGACGTCCGGGCCAGCGCCCACCACGCCCTGACCGGCCACGACGTCGGGCACGTCGTCCGCGCGCTGGCCGATCTCGTCGGCGAGCTGCTGACCGGCACCCTCCGCGAGCGGGCCTACTGCCTCGGGATCGCGGTGTCCGGCGACGTCGACCGCGCGTCCGGCGTCGTCCGGTACTCCCCGTTCCTCGGCTGGCGGGACGTGCCGCTGGCCGAACTCCTCGAGGAGGCCACCGGGCTGACCGTGACCCTCGAAAACGACGTCAAGGCCCTAGCCGTCGCCGAGCAGTGGTTCGGCGAAGGGGTCGGGGCATCGTCGTTCGCACTGGTCACGGTGGGCACCGGCATCGGCAGCGCGCTGGTCGTCCACGGCGACCTCGTCCGCGGCGCCCATGGCGTCGCCGGGGAGATCGGGCACGTCCCGGTCGCCGACGGCGGGCCGTCGTGCCACTGCGGCGGACAGGGCTGCGTCGAGGCGATCGCGTCCACCGAAGCGATCCTGACCCGCGCCCGGCAGGTCACCGGCGAGCCCGGGCTGTCGATGGACGACGCCGTGACGCGGGCCCGCGGCGGCGACGAGCCGCTCCGGGAGGTCTTCGCCGGGGCGGGGCACGCGATCGGCCTCGGGCTGGCCGCGCTGGTCAACCTGTTCGGCCCGGAACGAGTGGTCGTCTCGGGTGAGGGCGTCGCCACCTACGACCTGTTCGAAGACCAGATCCGCCGGACCTTCGCGGTCCAGGCGTTCGGCAGCGCGGCTCGGTGCGGCCTGGTCATCCGGCCGCTGCCGTTCGAGGAGTGGGCCCGCGGTGCCGCCGCGGTCGCCGTCCAGAGCCTTTTCGCGTCGGAAAGCGTCTAAGGAGACACCGTGAGCCCCATGAATCGTCGTAGCTTCCTGGTCGGTTCGGTCCTCTTCGCCGGGGGAGCGGCCCTCGCGGGTTGCACCTCGGACCCGTTGAACAAGAACGCCTCCTCTTCGGGCGCGAAGGTCACGTTGCAGCAGTGGTACCACGCGTACGGCGAATCCGGGACGCAGCAGGCGGTCCAGCGGTACGCGCAGGAGTTCACCAAGGCCAACCCGGACATCGCGATCAACGTCAGCTGGATCGCCGGCGACTACGAGACCAAGCTCAACTCGGCGATGCTCACCGCGCAGGCCCCGGACCTGTTCGAACTCGGCGACTTCCGCTACCAGAACGTCAAGAACGGCCTGCTCGCGCCGCTTGACGACGTGGTCGGCCCGGTCAAAGCCGACTTCAGCCCGGCCGCGCTGGACACCGTGACCGTCGACGGCAAGGTCTACGGCGTCAAGATGATCGACGACGTCATGATGCTGTACTACCGCAAGAGCGCCCTGCGGGCCGTGGGTGTCCAGCCGCCGCAGACGTTCGCCGAACTCCTGGAAGCGACGCGGAAGCTTAACAACGGCAAGCAGAAGGGCCTGTACGTCGGCACCGACGGCGTCGGCGAAGCGGCGACGCTCCTGCTCTGGTCGTCCGGTGGGGACTTCTTCGACGCGAGCGGCAAGAAGGTCGCGTTCGCCTCACCCGAAGCGATCGCCGCGATCGGCGGCCTCAAGCAGCTGCACGACACCGGCGGCCTGCTCCAGGGCTACCCGACCGACTGGTCCGACCCCGGCGCGTTCGCCAACGGTGCCACGGCCATGCAGTGGGGCGGCCTGTGGTCGCTGCCGGACGTCAAGAAGGCCCTGGGTGACGACTTCGGCGTCGTCGCGTGGCCGAAGTTCGGCGACGCGGGCAAGCAGGTCGCCCGCGTCGGCGGCTGGTACCAGCTGGCCAACGCGAAGTCGGCGAACCTCGACGCCGTCAAGAAGTACATCGACTGGCTGTGGATCAAGAACGCCGACCTGCAGAAGGACTGGTGCGTCAAGTACGGCTTCCACATCCCGGCCCGCAAGGAGGTCGCGGCGCGGACGACCGAGTTCGCCAGCGGGCCCGCGAAGGACGCGGTGACGATCTCGCAGCAGTTCGGCAAGTCCTACTCGGGGCTGTGGAACAAGGCGTCGGCGACGCTGTTCCTGCAGGCCGCGACGAAGATCGCGAACGGGCAGGCCGACCCGGCCGCCGAACTCGGCGACGCGGCGAAGAAGGCGCAGGCCGAAGTCGACAAGCAGCTGGCATGACGGCCCTGATGGAGGCACCGGCCGTCTCGGCGCCGGCGAAGCCGCGCCGCCGGCGTCGCGACTGGCGGGCGATCGGCGCGTTCGTGGTGCTCACCGGGCCGGTCGTGCTCGGGCTGGGGTTGTTCAAGTACGTCGCCATCGCGTGGAGCTTCCTGCTCAGCTTCAACGACGCTCGCGGCACCATCACGCTCGGGAACTGGATCGGCTTCGGCAACTACGCGTTCCTGCTGGGCGACGACGCCTTCCTGACATCGTTGACGACGATCGTGCTCTTCACGGTCTTCATCGTGCCGATCACCTTCGTCGCCTCGCTCGGGCTCGCGGTGCTGATCAACAGCATCAAGCGCGGCAAGGCGTTCTTCCGGACCGTGTTCCTGATCCCGGCCGCGGTGTCGTACGTCGTCGCCGCGCTGGTGTGGAAGATGGCGCTGTTCAACGGGCTGCCGTCCGGGGTCGCGAACGTCGTCGGCGGGCTGTTCGGCGCCGACCCGGTGCCGTGGCTGTCGACGACGAGCCCGCCGGTGTACTGGGTCGCGGTCGTGACGCTGCGGCTGTGGCTGCAGGTCGGGCTGTACATGATCCTGTTCCTGGCCGGGCTGCAGGCGATCCCGCCGTCGCTGTACGAAGCCGGCGAGCTGGACGGCACGACGAAGTGGCAGGCCTTCCGGTACATCACGCTGCCGCAGCTGCGGAACACGTCCGTGGCCGTGCTGCTGCTGATCCTCATCGCCGCGTTCCAGGCGTTCGACGAGTTCTACAACCTGTTCGGCACCGGGCTGTCCGGCACCGCGACCGCGCCGGTGAAACCGCCGCTGGTCTACCTGTACGACTCCGCGCTCGGCGACCAGAACTACGGCGTCGGCTCGGCGGGGGCGTTCCTGCTGACGGTGATCATCGTCGTGATCACCCTGCTGCAGGGCCGGTTCGTCGGCTTCGGGAAGAAGGACTGATGGCCGTTCTGCCGGTGTCCCGGAAGGCGCCGAAGTACGTCCTGGCCTCTGTGCTGTCGCTGATCTTCCTGCTGCCGTTCTACATCATGCTGCGCAACGCGCTGATGACGCGGCAGCAGGTCAGCTCGCCGGACTGGGCGTGGCTGCCGGACCCGCTGTCGTGGGTCAACTTCGGCGACCTGTTCGCCGACACCTCGGTGCCCATGGCGCACGCGCTGGGGAACTCGTTCCTGGTCGCGATCGTGACGGCCCCGGCCGGCACGCTCTTCGGCTCGATGGCGGGGTACGCGCTGGCCCGGATCAACGTGCCCGGGCGGCGCTTCGTGTTCACCTACGTGCTGGTCACGCTGATGATCCCGCAGTCGGTGACGTTCGTGCCGACGTTCGTCGTCGTCGGCTCGATGGGCGGGGTCAACACCGAGTGGGGCATCATCGCGCCGAACCTGTTCAGCGCGTTCACGGTGATCCTGTTCCGCAACTTCTACCTGCGGTTCCCGGCGGAGATCGAGGAGGCCGGGCGGCTCGACGGGCTCGGCTACCTCGGCGTCTACCGGCGCCTGGTCCTGCCGAACTCCGGGAGCATGATCGCCTCGCTCGGGGCGCTGATGTTCATCGAAAGCTGGAACGCGTTCCTGTGGCCGCTGGTCATCGGGCAGGACCCGTCGTCGTGGACCGCGCAGATCGCGCTTTCGACGTTCCTGACCGCGCAGTCGGTCAACCTGCCGGCGCTGTTCGCCGGTGCTCTGGTCACCATCGCGCCGCTGGTCGCGATGTTCCTGGTCGCCCAGCGGTTCATCGTCCGCGGGATCGCGGCCAGCGGGCTCAAGGAATAGGTCCCCACCTCACCGAGGAGTGTCCCTGTGCAGCGCCTCCTATCCGTTTTCGTGGCCGTGCTCGCGTTTTTCTCGCTGGTTGTTCCGCCGGCCGATGCGCGGACGCCGTTCGTCAAGCCGTTCATGGGCTGGAGCAGCTGGAGCCTGGAGTCGTCGACCCGCGCGGGTTACGGCACTTCGTGGCTGAACGAGTCGCACATCCGTGACGCGGCTCAGGCTCTCGCCACCAAGCTCAAGTCCGCCGGTTACACCTACGTCAACATCGACTCGGGCTGGAACGCTTCGCAGTCCTGGGTCTTCCACACCGACGTCAACGGCATCCCCGACCCCGATCCGACCCGGTTCCCGTCCGGGATCCCGGCGCTGGCTTCCTCCGTGCACTCGCTCAGGCTGAAGCTGGGCCTGTACGCCGTGACCGGGCTCGAGAAGGAGGTCTACGAAAAGAACGCGCCCATTCTCGGGACGTCGTGCCACGCGCAGGACATCGCTTTCAAGCCGCTGACGCCGTCGAACGGCTGGGGCGGGAACTGGAAGGTCGACTTCTCGAACCCGTGCGCGCAGAAGTACTACGACTCGATCGTGGCCCGGTTCGCGTCCTGGGGCGTCGACTTCGTCAAGGTCGACGGGACGACCGCGGACAACGTCGCCGACATCCGGGCCTGGTCGACGGCGATCGACCACTCCCGGCGGCCGATGTGGCTGACGGCGAGCGCGTGGCCGGTGCCGCGGTCCATCGGTGCCTCCCTGGCGCCTTACGCGAACGGCGTGCGCGTCGACACGGACATCGAGTGCTACTGCGAGACGGTGTCCACCTGGGACAGCTCGGTGAAGGCGCGGTGGGCGGACCTGCCTTCGTGGCTCGGCGTGTTCGGGCCGAACTACCGGCCGGACCTGGACTCGATGCCGATCAGCAACAACACGGGGTCCGGCATCCAGGACGGGCTCTCCGACGTCGAGCGGCAGAGCGTGATGACGTTCTGGTCCATGGCTTCGTCGCCGCTGTATGTGGGAGGGGACATCTATTTCCTCGATGCCTCCGCGGTGTCGATCCTGACGAACCCCGAGGTCATCGCGGTCGACCACGCCGGTTCGTACCCCACGCAGGTCAGTGGCGGGAACCTCCAGGTGTGGAAGAAGCGTGCGCCGGACGGCCGGTGGTACGCGGCCGTCTACAACCTGGGTTCTTCGCCCGCGGACATCACGGTGGACTTCGCCGGGGCGCGGCCGGTGCGGGACCTCGTCGCGCGCCAGGACCTCGGGCGGTTCCGGGGCTCGTGGACGGCGTCCGCCGTGCCGCCCCACGGCTCGCGGTTGATCAGGATCGGCTGACCGTTCTTCCCGAAGGGGACTTTTCCCGCCTGTCCGGGCGGGGAAAGTCCCCTTCGACGTGCGTGCGTCATCCATTGGGTGGAAGACGTCTGGTCGGGCCTGGTTCCGCCGTGCTATGTTCGCTGGCAGAACGAGTGTGCGTGATGCGAACAGTGCGGAGGGTGTGATGGCGGAGCTGCTGTCGCTGGAGGAGGCCGTGGCCCGGCTGGTGCACGACGGCGACACCGTCGCGCTCGAAGGGTTCACGCACCTCATCCCGGTCGCGGCCGGGCAGGAGATCATCCGGCAGCGCCGGCGTGATCTCACGCTGGTGCGGATGACCCCGGACATCGTCTACGACCAGCTGATCGGCGCCGGCTGCGCGCGCAAGCTGATCTTTTCCTGGGGCGGCAACCCGGGAGTCGGCTCGCTGCACCGCTTCCGCGACGCCGTCCAGCACGACTGGCCGGTGCCGCTGGAGATCGAGGAACACAGCCACGCGGGCATGGCGAACCGGTACGTCGCCGGCGCGTCCGGTCTGCCGTTCGCGGTGCTGCGCGGCTACACGGGCACGGACCTGCCGGCCCAGACGGCCACGATCAAGCCGATCACCTGCCCGTTCACCGGCGAGAAGCTGACGGCGGTGCCGGCGTTGAACCCGGACGTCTCGATCGTCCACGCCCAGCGCGCGGACCGCGCCGGCAACGTCCAGATGTGGGGCATCACGGGGGTCCAGAAGGAAGCGGTGCTGGCGGCGAAACGGTCGCTGGTGACGGTCGAGGAAGTCGTCGACGAGCTGGACGACCGCCCGGGCGCGGTGGTGCTCCCGGCGTGGGTGGTCACGGCGGTGGCCGAGGTGCCCGGCGGCGCGAAGCCGTCGTACGCGGCGGGGTACTACGAGCGGGACAACGCGGCGTACCAGGCGTGGGACGAGGTCGGGCGCGATCGCGAGGAGTTCACGAAGTGGCTGAACGAGCTGACCGGGGTGAAGGAATGAGCGCGGATTACACCGCCGACGAGATGATGAGCGTCGCGGCGGCCCGGGCCCTCGGCGACGGCATGTCCTGCTTCGTCGGCATCGGCCTCCCGAGCAAGGCGGCGAACCTCGCCCGCCGCGCGCACGCGCCGAACCTGACGCTGATCTACGAGTCGGGCTGCCTCGGCGCCAAGCCGTCCCGCCTGCCCCTGTCCATCGGCGACGGCGAGCTGGCCGACACGGCGGACGCGGTGATCAGCGTGCCCGAGGTGTTCAACTACTGGCTCCAGCCCGGCCGCATCGACGTCGGCTTCCTCGGCGCGGCCCAGCTGGACAAGTTCGGCAACATCAACACGACGGTGATCGGCTCGGACTACCACGACCCGAAGGTCAGGTTGCCGGGAGCGGGCGGCGCCCCGGAGATCGCCGCCTCGTGCGGCGAGGTCTTCATCGTCCTCCGCCAGAACCCGCGCGCCTTCGTGGAGAAGGTCGACTTCGTGACGTCATTCGGTCACGGGACCGGCAAGGGCGACCGCGAGCGGCTGGGCCTGCCCGGCCGCGGTCCCACCCTGGTGGTCACCGACCTGGGGCTGCTGCGCCCGGACCCGGAGACGGCGGAGCTGACGTTGACGCACCTCCACCCGGGTGTGGACCTCGACAGCGCCATCGCGGCCACGGGGTGGAAACTGAAGGTGTCCGACGACCTCGAGACCACCCCGGCCCCCACGGAGCAGGAGCTGACCCTCCTGCGAGACCTGGAGAAGGCAAGCGCATGACCGACGTCTACATCCTCGACGCGATCCGCACCCCGTTCGGCCGCTACGGCGGCGCGCTGGCCGGCGTCCGCCCCGACGACCTCGCGGCCGGCGTGCTCAAGGCGCTCCAGCAGCGCAACGACCTCGACCCGTCCACAGTGGACGAAGTCACCCTCGGCGACGCGAACGGCGCGGGCGAGGACAACCGCAACGTCGCCCGCATGGCCGCCCTCCTCGCCGGCTGGCCCACCACCGTCCCCGGCAGCACGGTCAACCGCCTCTGCGGGTCCGGCCTCGACGCGGCCATCCAGGCCAGCCGTGCGATCCAGACCGGCGACTCCTCCCTCGTCGTCGCGGGCGGCGTCGAGTCCATGACCCGCTCGCCGCTCGTCATGCCCAAGCCGGACAAAGCCTTCCCCGCGGGCAACCAGACCCTCTACAACACCGCGCTCGGCTGGCGCATGGTCAACCCGGCGATGCCGTCGCAGTGGACGATCTCCCTCGGCGAGTCCACCGAACAGCTCGCCGAGCGCTACGGCATCGGCCGCGACGAGCAGGACGCCTTCGCCGCCCGCAGCCACGTCAACGCCGCCAAGGCGTGGGACGAGGGCTTCTACGACGACCTGGTCGTCCCGGTCGAGGGCGTCGACCTGGCCCGCGACGAAGGCATCCGCCCGGACTCCAGCCCCGAGAAGCTCGCCAAGCTGAAGCCCGTGTTCCGCAAGGAGAACGGCACCGTCACCGCGGGCAACGCCTCCCCGCTGAACGACGGCGCCTCGGCCCTCCTGCTCGGCGACGAAGCGGCCGCGAAAAACCTGAACAAGGCCCCGCTGGCCCGGATCGCCGGCCGGGGCGCGGCGGGCGTCGACCCGGACGTCTTCGGCATCGGCCCGGTGCGCGCGGCCGAGATCGCCCTCGAACGCGCCGGCATCGGCTGGGACGACCTGGCCGCGGTCGAGCTCAACGAGGCCTTCGCCGCGCAGTCGCTGGCCTGCCTGCGCGACTGGAAGGACCTGGACCCGGAGATCGTGAACACCCACGGCGGCGCGATCGCCATCGGGCACCCGCTCGGCGCGTCCGGCGGCCGGATCCTCGGCACCCTGGCGCACGACCTCCACCGCCGCGGCGGGGGCTGGGGCCTGGCCGCCATCTGCATCGGCGTCGGCCAGGGGCTGGCTGTCGTCCTCGAAGGCCGATAAGGGAGAGAAACGTGGCCACTCCGACCGAATTCAGGCTGCCGCGCTACGGGGAGGACCCCGAAGGCACCCACCCGCCCCTCGACTCCAGCGGCTACCGCTCCACGGCGCTGCGGCACCCGAAGCAGGAGCTCGTCCTGCTGCCGCAGATGCTGACCGAGGTCACCGGCCCGCTGCTCGGCCCCGGCCGCCTCGGCGAGCTCGACAACGACCTCACCCGGCAGCACGCCGGTGAGCCGCAGGGCCAGCGCATCATCGTCACCGGGCGGCTCCTCGACGGCGACGGCCGCCCGGTGCGCGACTCCCTGGTCGAGATCTGGCAGGCGAACGCGGGCGGCCGCTACCGGCACACCGGCGACCGCTGGCCGTCCCCGCTCGACCCGAACTTCGACGGCGTCGGCCGCACCCTGACCGACAGCGACGGCCGCTACACCTTCACCACCATCAAGCCCGGCGCGTACCCGTGGAAGAACCACGACAACGCCTGGCGCCCGGCGCACATCCACTTCTCGGTGTTCGGCTCGGCGTTCACCCAGCGGCTGGTCACCCAGATGTACTTCCCGGACGACCCGCTGTTCTCCCAGGACCCGATCTTCAACTCGATCCCGGACGAAAAGGCCCGGCAGCGGATGGTCTCGCGCTACGACCACGACATCACGCAGGCCGAGTGGGCACTCGGGTTCCAGTTCGACATCGTGCTGCGCGGGCGCGACGCGTCGGTGTTCGAAGAGGAAGAGGACGAGGACGAATGACCAGGCTGCTGCCCACCCCTTCGCAGACCGTCGGCCCGTACCTGTCGATCGGGCTGCCCTGGCCCGACGGCCCGCACGTCGTGCCCGAGGGCACGCCCGGCGCGTTCTGGATCCGCGGCACCGTGCGCGACGGCAACGGCGACCCGGTCCCGGACGCCATGATCGAGACCTGGCAGGCCGATCCCGAGGGCGGCTTCCGCCACCCGGACGACCCGCGCGGCGCGGCGAACGGCGAGTTCCGCGGCTTCGGCCGCTGCCCGACGGAGACCGACGGCACGTACGGGATCCACACCGTGCTCCCCGGCGTGGTGCCGGGCGAGGGCGGCGCCACGCAGGCCCGGCACATCGACGTCTCGGTGTTCGCACGCGGCCTGCTGAACCGGGTTGTCACGCGGATCTACTTCGAGGACCAGGACAACACGGGCGACCCGGTGCTGGCGACGGTCCCCGAGGAGCGGCGCGGCACGCTGATCGCGGCGAAGACCGGCGACGGCTACCGCTTCGACGTACGGCTGCAGGGAGACGGCGAGACCGTCTTCTTCCGGGTGTGACGCCGTGAGCGCCGTGCGGCTGCACCGGGTGGTGGAAGGGCCCGAAGACGGGCCGGTGGTCGTGTTCGGCGGGTCGCTCGGCAGCGACCTGCGGATGTGGGAACCCCAGGTCGCGCCGCTGGTGGAACGCGGGTTCCGGGTGGTCCGCTACGACGCGCGCGGGCACGGCGCGTCGCCGGTCCCGCCGGGGCCCTACGAGCTCGGAGACCTGGGTGCCGACGTCCTGGCGCTGCTCGACGACCTCGGCGTCGAGCGGGTGCACCACGTGGGCCTGTCGCTCGGCGGCATGACCGGGATGTGGCTCGGCATCCACGCGCCGGACCGGATCGCGAGCCTGGTGCTGTGCTGCACGTCGGCGAAGCTCGGCCCGCCGTCGATGTGGGCGGACCGGGCCCGCACGGTCCGTGCCGAGGGCACCGCGGCGGTGGCCGAGGCCGGCGTGCAGCGCTGGCTGACCCCGGGGTACCGCGAGCGGCACCCGGACCGGGCCGAGTTCCTCCGCGCGATGATCGCGGCGGTGCCGGCCGAGGGCTACGCGGCGTGCTGCGGGGCGATCGAGCGGATGGACCTCCTCGACCTGCTGCCGAAGATCACCGCCCCTACGGTGGTCATCGCGGGCGCGGACGACCCGGCCACGTCGCCGGCCGAGCACGCGCGGCCGATCGCCGAGGGCATTCCCGGCGCACGGCTGGAGGTCGTGGCGGACGCCGCGCACCTGGGCAGCTACGAGCGGCCGGGGGAGTTCACCCGGCTGATCCTGGACCACTTGGAGCGAGCGTGACGGACCGCCACGAGCAGGGCATGAAGGTGCGGCGCGAGGTACTCGGCGACGAGCACGTCGACCGCGCGGTCGCGGGCACCACGGACTTCAGCCGCCCGTTCCAGGACTACATCACCGAGGGCGCGTGGGGCTCGGTGTGGGCCCGCGACGGCCTGGACCGCCGCACCCGAAGCTGCGTGACCCTGGCGGCGCTGACGGCGCTGCACGCGCACAACGAGCTGGCGATGCACGTCCGGGCGGCGGTCCGCAACGGCCTGACGGCGGCGGAGATCGGCGAGGTCCTGCTGCACACGGCGGTCTACGCGGGCGCACCGGCGGCGAACGCGGCCTTCGCCATCGCCCAGCGCACCCTCGCCGAGCTCGGCGAGCCGAGCGCCGTGCCGAAGGACGCCGGATAAGGTGCCGGGCATGGACGTGACGAGGCCGCAGACCGACGTCCGCCTGGACAACGAACCGGCGCACCGTGGAGCCCACCACGTGCAGTCGCTGGAGCGCGGCCTGGCGGTCATCAAGGCCTTCCACGCGGGCGCGTCCGAGCTGACGTTGAGCGACGTGGCCCGCGCGACGGGCCTCACCCGCGCGGCGGCGAGAAGGTTCCTCCTGACCTTGGCCGACCTGGGCTACGTCCGCACCGACGGCAAGTACTTCTCGCTGACGGCCCGGGTGCTGGAGCTGGGCTACGCGTACCTGTCGAGCATGACGCTGCCGGAGGTGGCCCAGCCGCACCTGGAGCACCTGTCGGCCCGCGTCCACGAGTCGAGCTCGGTCTCGGTCCTGGAGGGCACCGACATCGTCTACGTGGCCCGGGTGGCGGTCTCCCGGATCATGACGGTGAGCATCAACGTGGGAACCCGCTTCCCGGCGCACGCGACATCGATGGGCCACGTCCTGCTGGCGGGCCTCGCCGAGGCCGACCTGGAGGCGTACTTCCTGGTGGCGAGCTTGGACCGCCTGACGGACCACACGGTGACGGCGCCGGCCCGCCTGCGCACGGAGCTGGCCAGGGTGGCCACCCAGGGCTGGGCCATGGTGGACCAGGAACTGGAGGAAGGCCTCCGCTCGGTGGCCGCCCCGATCCGGGACCGGAGGGGCCAAGTCGTGGCGGCGGTGAACCTGTCCACCCACGCAAGCCGCACAACGGCGGAGTCGGTCGAGCGCGACCTGGTCCCCCCGCTGCTGGAGACGGCCCGCGCCATCGAGGCGGACCTGGCGGTCGGAGCCCCGGCCCACGCCCGTGGCTGACCCGCGGGCAGGCTCGCCCTCATGACCACTCCTCACCAGGTCGCGGGCCTCCTCCTGGCCGCCGGCGCCGGCCGTCGTTTCGGGGGCCCCAAAGCCCTCGCCGAACTCGACGGGGAACCTCTCGTCCTCCGCGCCTTCCGCACCCTCACCGCCGCGGGGTGTCACCCCGTGCGGGTCGTCGTCGGGGCCGCCGCCGACCAGGTTCGCGCCCTCCTGCCCGACCCCGCCCAGGCCGTGACGGCCGAGGACTGGGCCACCGGCATGGGCGCCTCCCTCCGCGCCGGCCTGACCTCCCTCGAGACCACCGACGAGCCCGCCGCCGCCCTCGTCCACCTCGTGGACCTCCCGTGGGTCGGCACCGACGTCATCGCCCGCCTCACCGCCGATGTCACCGCCGAAACCGTCGCCCGCGCGGCCTACGACGGCGTCCCCGGTCACCCCGTTCTGCTCGGCCGCCGCTGGTGGGGCGAGGTCGCGGAAACCGCCCGAGGCGATCGTGGCGCCCGTGACTGGCTCGCCACCCGCGCCGACCTCGCCCTGGTCGAGTGCGGTGACCTCGGCAGCGGCCGGGACGTCGACCGCCCCGGCGATCTCGCCGGTCCCGCCGGAAGACCTACGATCGACTCGTGACGGACTCGCCCGAAGACCTCGCCGCCGCGCTCGACGCGACCGGTTACCTCGCCGATGACGGGCTGGCGACCGCCGGCTTCCTCGCCCTGCGGATGGGCCGCCCGCTCTTCTGCGAGGGCGAGCCCGGCACCGGCAAGACGTCACTCGCCCTGGCCCTGGCCACCGCGCTGGACCGGCCGCTCGTCCGCCTCCAGTGCCACGAAGGCATCGACGCCGCCCAGGCCCTCTACGAGTGGGACTTCCCCCGCCAGCTGCTGCACCTGCGCGCGCTCGAGGCGGCCGGCGGCGGGCAGCTCGACGTCGAGGCCGCCGAGCGCTCGCTCTACACCGAGCGGTTCCTGCTGGCCCGGCCGCTGCTGCAGGCCCTGATCAGCGCCCCGTGCGTCCTGCTCATCGACGAGATCGACCGCGCCGACGACGAGTTCGAGGCCTTCCTCCTGCAGCTGCTCGACGAGCACGCCGTGACCATCCCCGAGTACGGCGAAGTCCGCGCCGAGCACCCGCCGCTGGTGATCCTCACCTCGAACCGGACCCGCGAGGTGCACGACGCGCTGAAACGTCGTTGCCTCTACCACTGGCTCGAACACCCGGACCTGGTTCGGGAGGTCGAGATCCTGCGCCGTAGGATCCCGCGGGTAAGTGCAGCTCTGGCTCGGCAAATCGCTGAAGCGGTGCATCGGCTCCGCGAAATGGATTTGCTGAAACCACCGGGAGTGGCGGAGTCCCTCGATTGGGGGCGGGCTCTT
>NZ_JBSFNC010000148.1:0-22083 GCF_053586895.1 Amycolatopsis sp. NPDC003731
TTCGTGCTTCGGTGCGCGCCGGGCAGGGTGGCGTCACGCGACCACGCGGGCACCGAACTCGCCGGCAGGCAGGACTCATTCGGGACGTCGGAGGTCCCGAATGAGTCATTCGCGACCTGGAAGGGGCGTCAGGGGAGGCGGCGGGTGAGCTGCGCTTCGAGCTCGGCCACGCGGTGTTCGAGGGCCGCGGCGCGGCGGCGGTTCTCCTCGGCGGTGCGGGCGGCCTGGGCCAGCTCGCGGCGGGCCTCGTCCAGCTCCAGCCCGAGGTCGGTGCGGGCGCGCTGGGCCTCGGCCACCGTCTCCTCGAGCCGCCGGATGTAGCCGACTTCGGCGGGGCGGCCCGCCTGGGCCGCGGCGAACTCTTCGCGCAAGCGGACGTGCTCGTGCGGCTCGTACTCGTCGAACACGTTGGCCGGCGCGGCCAGCGCCGCGAGGGCGTCGGCGTCGCCGGCCTGGCCGTAGAAGCGGTTGAGGCCGTCGAACAGCGCGCAGCGGTACCCCGCGTCGAGGAGCATCGGCTCCCACTGCTCGTGGGTGGGCTTCGGCGAGCCGGGTTCGGTCGCCTCGACGACGAGGACGCGCGGCCGGTGGCGGGTCCAGTCCGCGCCCTCGATCACCGCGCGCTCGGCGCCTTCGACGTCGATCTTCAGGAAGTCGACCGGGCCGGGGTGGGCGTCGAGGAGCGCGGCGAGCGTGGTCAGCTCCACCTCGACCGCGCCCACCTCCCAGCGGCGGTCGTCGCGGTAGTGGACGGCGAGGTCGTCGTCGAGGGTCGACCAGCCCCATTCGTCCTCGACGACGTGCAGCTTCGCCACGCCGGGGGCGGCCCCGACCGCGACCTGCAGCGTGAGGTCCTCGGGACGGGCGCTGCGCAGTTCGCGGGCCTTCGCCGGGATCGGCTCGACGTTGATGCCCCGCCAGCCGAGGTCGTAGAAGTGCTTGGTGACCGACGCGACCACGGGATCCCCGGCGCCGAGGTCGACGTAGCGCCCGGTGGCCTGCCCCGCGAAGACGCGGGCGAGCACGACGTCTTCCGCGTTCTGCGCGTACGAAATCACCCGCCGAGGATAGCCGGGGAGCCCGCCGCGCTTAGCCCGAAGGTGTGACTTCCGCCGTGTCGGTGAACGCTTTCCCCCTCTCGGACGCCCACTGAGCAGAGCATCGGCCGGGAGAGGAGGCGCCGTGATCTGGATCTGCCTGGTCGGCGTCCTCGCCGTGGTGTTCCTGGTGCGCGCGGTCCGCGTGGTGCGCCGGGTCAGGCGGGGCGACGCGGTGTGACGAGCCCGGACTCGTAGGCCAGCACCACCAGCTGGGCGCGGTCGCGCGCGCCGATCTTCGTCATGATGCGGCTGACGTGAGTGCGCGCCGTCGCCGTCGAGATCACCAGGTGGGCGGCGATTTCGTCGTTCGACATCCCGCCCGCGACCAGGCCGAGCACCTCGCGCTCGCGGTCGGTGATCTCGCGGACGGCGCTGGTGTCGATGCGCCGGTGCTCCGGGCGCCCGACGAACTCCTGGATCAGCCGGCGGGTGACGGTCGGCGCCAGCAACGCTTCGCCGTTGGCGACGACCCGCAACGCCCGCAGCAGCTCGACCGGCTCGGTGTCCTTCAGCAGGAACCCGCTGGCGCCCGCGCGCAGGGCTTCGTAGACGTACTCGTCGACGTCGAAAGTGGTCAGGACCAGCACTTTCGTCCCGGCGAGGTCCGGGTGGGCGGTGATCCGGCGGGTCGCTTCGAGGCCGTCGACGCCGGGCATCCGGACGTCCATCACCACGATGTCCGGCCGGTGCTCGACCGCGCCGGCCACGGCTTGCTCGCCGTCACCCGCCTCGCCGACGACCTCGAAGCCGTCCTCGGTCTCCAGCAGCACGCGGAACCCGGCGCGGACCAGGACCTGGTCATCGGCCAGCAGGACGCGGATCATGCTTCCCCCTCGATCGGTAGCTCGACGCACACTTCGAAACCGCCGTCGACCGGCCCGGCGGTGCACCGGCCGCCGAGTGCCGCGGCGCGTTCGCACATGCCCCGGAGGCCGTGCCCCGGGGTCGGCTGGGCGGTGCCGCGGCCGTCGTCGCGGACCCGCAGGGTGATGGTCCCCGGTCGCCGCTCGAACCGGACGTCGACGCGGTTCGGCCGGTCGGCGTGCCGGACGACGTTGGTCAGCGACTCCTGGAGGATCCGGTAGGCGGCCGCGTCGACGGGGGCCGGGAGGTCGCCGGGTGCGCCGTGGACGTCGACCGCGAGCCCGGCGTCGCGGGCGTGGTCCAGCAGCTCGGCGGCCTGGGCGAGGCTCGGCGCGGGTGCCTTGTCCTCGCCGGAGCGCAGCACGGCCAGGGTCGCGCGCAGGTCGTTCAGCGCGGACGCGCTGGCCGCCTTGATGTTGAGCAGCGCCTCCTTCGCCTGCTCGGGCCGCCGGTCGGCGACGTGCGCGGCGACCCCGGCCTGGACGTTGATCATCGCGAGGCTGTGCGCGACGACGTCGTGGACCTCGCGGGCGATCCGCAGCCGCTCCTGCTCGGCGAGCCGGTGCCGGTGCTCGTCGGCCTGCTCGCGCCGGGCGGCGAGCGCGTCGAGCTGGTACCGGACAGCCGTCCCGACCCCGATGACGGCGATCAGCCAGACGAAGATGAACGCGGCTCCGGCCTCCACCGCGAAAGACCTGGTCGTGACGACGTGCACGACGTAGGCGACGGCGAGGGCCGAGGCGCCGGTGATGCCCGCGGTGAGCGGTCCCCGCTGCCGGGTCAGCACGAACAACGCAACGGTCGGTACCAGGATGACCGGCCCGCCGGGCAGGCCGGAGACGTAGTAGCCGAACGCGGACGCGGCCGTGACCAGGAAGAGCGTCAGCGGGAAGCGGTGGACCAGCAGCAGCGTGAGGACGGTCGCGGCGAGCCACGCGAACCCGATCGGCGTCAGCGGCGACGCCCCGGGCTGCCACCGCGACGACGCACTGGTCGCCCCGAGCACGAAGACCCCGACGACGACGGTGCGCGCCAGGCGTCCTGCCCACGGAGGCCTTCTCATGCCGCGAAACTACCGGTCACGGCCGGTCCACGCGTCCGTCCCGGAGCGCACGGCAGGCGTACGTCGTCAGTCGAAGACAAGCGGGAGCTTCGCCGCGGTCTCCTCGTCGGCCGGGGTGTAGGTCGACATGGTGATCTCGGAGCGGCGGCCGTAGTAGAGGTAGGTGAAGTTGAACTGCAGCAGCCCGACGTCCGGGTGCAGGTACCGCTTGGTGCGGATCGGCTCCGAGTTGACGTCGTGGTGCGGCCACAGCTCGGCGAACAGCGGCGACTCGGCCTTGAGCCGCTTGACCAGCTGCTTCCACGCCGGCTCGGCGACGTGGTCGGCCATCGCCGCGCGGAAGGACGCGATCACGCGCGGGATGTTCGTCTCCCAGTCGAGCATCCGCTTGCGCCACTCGGGGTTGAGCAGGCACTGGACCAGGGTGTTCCGGTCCGCGAACGGGATGTCGTCGACGTCGCCCATCAGCCAGGTGTAGCCGCGGTTGTAGCCCAGCAGGTCGCAGCGGGCGTTGCGGATCGCGACCGGGTACGGCTCCAGCTTCTTCAGCATGAGCTCCATCGCCGGCGTGATGACCTGGCAGTCCTTCTCCCCCTCCGGCTCGGGGGCGCCGGCCAGGCGGAAGAGGTGGACGTGCTCGTGAGGGTCGAGCCGCAGGGTGCGGGCGATCGCCTGCAGGACCTGCTCGGACGCGTTGATGTCGCGGCCCTGCTCGAGCCACGTGTACCAGGTGACCCCGACGCCCGCGAGCTGCGCGACCTCTTCGCGGCGCAAGCCCGGCGTCCGGCGGCGGCCCACGATCGGCAGGCCGACCTGCTCGGGCGTGATCCGCTCGCGCCGGCTCCGCAGGAACCTCGCCAGCTCTTGGCGGCGCAGGCCGGATTCGACGGCAGTGGTCATGGTGCCAGGATGGCACGCTCTGGAACCTGGTACCAGGTAGTGGTCAGTACCCGGATAAACAGCAACTGGTACCAGGTTCCGAACGGGTTGATCGTAGTACTCATGACCACGACCGAACTTGCGCCGAGTACCACCGGCGCCCCCGCCCGGCCGGGACTGACCCCCGCCGGCCTGGTCACGGTGCTGCTGGGGGCGGCACTGCCGATCATCGACTTCTTCATCGTCAACGTCGCGCTGCCGACGATCGATGCCGACCTCCACGCGTCCACCGCCACCCTGGAACTGGTGGTCGCGGCCTACGGCATCGCGTACGCGGTGCTCCTGGTGGTCGGCGGCCGCCTCGGCGACTCGTTCGGCAGGCGGCGGCTGTTCGTCGCCGGCCTCTGGCTGTTCACGCTGACGTCCCTGGCCTGCGGCATCGCCCCGACGGCCGGCACGCTGGTGGTGGCCCGCGCCGCGCAGGGGGCCGCGTCGGCCCTGCTGCTGCCGCAGGTGCTCTCGATCATCCAGGCGACCACGTCGGGCGAGAAGCGCTCGCGCGCGCTCGGCCTGTTCGGCGCGACCGGCGGCATCTCGACGGTGGTCGGCCAGCTCCTCGGCGGCGGCCTGGTGGCGGCCGACCTGTGGGGCACCGGCTGGCGGCCGATCTTCCTGGTGAACGTCCCGATCGGGCTGGTCGTGCTGGTCATGGCCCGCAAGCTGCCGGAGAGCCGCGCGCACAACCCGCTGGGCGTCGACCGCCTCGGCACCGCGCTGCTGGCCGTGACGCTGCTGTCGCTGCTGGTCCCGCTGATGGAGGGCCGCGCGCTGGGCTGGCCGGTGTGGACGATCGCGCTGCTGGCGGTGTTCCCGTTCGCGGCGGCGGCGTTCGTGCTCGTCGAGCGGCGGTTGGAGCGTGTGGGCGGCACGCCGCTGCTGCCGCCTTCGGTGATGCGGCTGCCGAGCGTGCGCCGCGGGCTGATGGTGGCCGTGCCGTTCTTCGGCGCCTTCGGCTCGTTCATGTTCGTGTTCGCGATGACGCTGCAGGAGGGCCTGCACTTCGGCCCGCTGGGCGCGGGTGGCGCGCTGACCCCGCTGGCCGTCGCGTACTTCACGGTGTCGATGCTGAGCAGCCGCCTGGTGGCCCGCTACGGCCAGAAGGTCGTCCCGATCGGTGGCGCGATCACGGCGCTGGGCATGGTGGCGCTGCTGTGCACGACGCTGTCGGCGTGGCCGCACGTGACGATCCTCGACCTGGCGCCGTCGATGGTGGCGATCGGCGTGGGGAACGCCCTGGCGATGACGACGTTGTTCCGGATCGTGCTGTCCCACGTGCCGACCGACCTGGCCGGCGTCGGCAGTGGCGTGATGACGACCAACCAGCAGACGTCACTGGCCCTGGGCGTGGCAACGCTGGGGAGTCTGTACGCGGCGCTGTCGGCCTCGCTGGGCAGCCGGGACGCGTTCGCGCTGGTGATCGGCGTGGTGGCGGTGCTGGCGGCGATCGTCGCGATCACCGGGCGGCGGCTGCCGGACCCGCGGGCGTAGAAATCTCGAGATTCACCCGTCGGAAAATCCGGGCGCCGGACGACTATGGAGGTGTGACGGAACCGCGGGTACGACCGGACCCGGCCTTCGCGCTGCTCGGGCTGTACGAGACGGCCCTGCCGGAGGTCTACGGGTACCTGCTGTCCCGGTGCGGCGACCGCACGCTCGCCGAGGAGCTGACGTCCGAGACGTTCCTCGGGGCGGTCGCCGCCTGTCGCAAGGAGTACGCACCTCCAGTGAGCACCGGGTGGCTGATCGGCGTCGCCCGGCACAAGCTCGCCGACCACTGGCGGCGCAAAGAACGCGAGGAACGCGGCCTGCGGCTCGTGCACGACAGCGAGCCGGACGTCGAGGACCCGTGGGACGAGCAGCTCGACGCCCTGCGCGCGAGACAGGTGCTCGAAGCCCTCGGGCCACACCACCGGGCGGCGCTGACCCTGCGGTACGTCGACGGCCTCGGCGTCCCCGAGGTCGCCGGCCACCTGGGGCGCAGCGTGCACGCCACCGAGGCGTTGCTCGTCCGGGCCCGGGCCGCGTTCCGGCGCGCTTACGAGGAGAAGGAGGGTCGCGATGCCTGAGCCTTTCGACGCGCTTCGCCGTCCCTCCGAGCGGGTCGCGCCCGACCCGGACTTCGCCGCCGAACTGCGCGACCACCTGCGTCGCGCCACCCTGAACGGAGCCGATATGACGACCACTTCGGAAGCGCCGGCCCACCACGCCGAGCTGCGCTCGCTGACCCCTTACCTGGCCGTTTCCGACGCCCGCGCGGCGCTCGACTTCTACGTCGAGGTGTTCGGCGCGGTCCGGCGCGGCGACCCGATCCTGATGGACGACGGCCGCGTCGGGCACGCGGAGCTGGCCATCGGCGACGCGGTGCTGATGCTCGCCGAGGAGTACCCGGAGATCGGGCACGTGGCTCCGCGCGAGGGCGGCGCGTCGGTGCGGGTGGAGGTCCCGGACGTCGACGGTTCGGTGGCCCGCGCGCTGGAGCTGGGCGCGACGCTGATCCGCGCGGTGAGCGACTCGCCGTACGGCCGCGGCGGCTCGTTCCGCGATCCGTTCGGCCAGCGCTGGCTGGTCTCGCAGGCGGCGACCCCGGCCGCGGGCCCTCGTCCGGCTCGCCACGGTGAAGCCATGTACTTCACGTTCCAGGTCCCGGAGGCCGAGCCGGCGAAGTCGTTCTACGCCGCGGTGCTGGGCTGGCAGTTCACGCCCGGCTCGACGTCCGACGCGTGGGGGTTCGCGGGTCCCGGTCTCGAAGGCGGGTTGTGGGCCGGGGACCGGCAGGTCGGCTGGAAGCTGATGTACGCCGTCGACGACCTCGAGTCGGCGCTGGCGCGGGTTCGCGAGCAGGGCGGCCGGGCGGGCGAGGTCGAAAACCACCCGTACGGCACCACCGCGGACTGCACCGACAGCCAGGGCATCGAGTTCTGGCTGTGGCAGAAGCCGTGATCACTGCAGGGTGAACACCACGACGTCGTTGGACTCGACCTTGGTCAGCGGCAGGCCGGCGGTCGGCCGCTGCAGGATGCCGACGGCCCCTTCCATGGACTTCACGACGACGATCTTGCGGATGCCGTACCGCTTGAAGACGTCAATGCTGTGCTTGTCGGGGAACGTGGCCGACGAGTCCTGCATGTCGTGGAACTGCGGCCCGTAGTTGCTGGCCGTGCCGTTGGCCGTGGTCGGGAAGCCCTCGGTGGACCAGAGCTGGTACTTGAAGTTGCTCCACAGGTCCATCGGCAGCAGCGCGATCGGTTCCTTGGTGGTCGTGAACACCTGCTTCACGTCCGGCGGGATCCCGGGGTTTTCGACCTGCTGCCAGCGCGGAATGCCTTCGACGAGCGCGAAGAACGCCGGGAACATCATGTAGAACGCGATGACCTGCCGCGCCATCCGGGTGTTCTCGTCGATCAGCCGGTAGAGCCGGGTGACCAGGCCGGCCGCGAGAACGGCCAGGCCGAGGGTGACCCACATGATCATCCGGCCCGGCGTGCGCATGGCGTCCCAGCCGGGCAGGAAGTTCCAGAACAGCCAGTAGAGGCCGCCGCCGAAGACGGTGGTGCCGAGCGAGAGGAGGACGTTGAAGGCCACGAAAACGCCCAGGAAGACCCGGACCTTCCAGGTCCAGGCGCTGAGGAACAGGCCGGCGACCCCGAGCACGGCGACGACCAGCCCCGGGAACAGCAGCATCTCGCCGGCGCCGTCCGGCGGGAGGGTGCTTTGGTCGTTGAAGAACGTCTCGAGCCACACCCACGTCTCGTACGGCGCGGTCCACAGGCCGTTGACGGGCGGCGAGAAGACTTCGACCTCGTGCCAGGTGCGCGTGAAGCCGTACTCCGCGCGCACCCGCAGGAACGGGACGACCAGCCACCAGACGATGCCGAGGAAGGCGACCACGCCGACGACGTTCGCGATGATCATCCGGCGGCCGAGGCGCCAGGCGTAGAGGGCGATCGCGATCCCGACCAGGGCCATCAGGTAGACGAAGGGCAGCCCGATCGCCCACCCGATGCTGACCTGCCACGCGGCGATCAGCCACCCGGCGACGACCCAGCGCGGCTTGGTCTCGCCGCGCTCGCCGCGGAAGGTGAAGCCGTGGCCCTTGGCCAGCGCCCACAGGGCCAGCGCGATCCCGCCGGTGGAGAGGACGTTGAGGTGCGCGATGTGGCTGAGCCGCCACGGCGCCCACGCCCACACGACCCCGGCGAGCAGCGCGCCTTGCCAGTTGCTGCCGAGCTGCTTGGCCAGCAGGTACGCACCGGCGAAGGCGAGCGCGAAGCAGAAGACGAACAGGACGTTGTAGAGAAAGACGTTGTCGTACTGGCCGTTGCCCGCGAAGACGCTGAAGGGGACGTAGCCGAGCAGTGTTTCGCCGAACGCGTAGTTGTCGGTTGCGGGGTAGAACTGGTTCGACGTCCAGAAGTCGCCGCCGTGGGTCAGCCAGTGGTGCTGCCAGCCGAGCTCCCACACCCAGAGCAGCGGATCGCCGAGCCCACCGGTGAGCAACGACTTCGGGTGCGTGACGATCCGGTGGTTGAAGACCATCGAAATCGCCAGGCCGACATAGAAGGCGATCAGGCCCTCGCTGATGAGCAGCCGGCCGAGCCAGAGCGCGGCCTTCCGTGGCTCGAACCGGCGGCCGGACGCCCGCGGCGCCTCCTCGGCAGGCGGCGAAACGGTGTCCTCGGCCGTGGCTCCTTCCACGTCCAGCCCCCTTAGCTGTTGGTTTGGGGGCAGCCTACCTGCGCTGCTCCGGGCCCTAACGGCCCGCCGCGTAGCCCTGCATCCCGCGGGCGTTGGCCGCCGCCCGGAGGAGGCCGTCCGTGCGCGAGACCGCCGACAAGCGGCCCAGCGCCCAGTCGCCCGCGTCGACGATCCGGTGGCCCCGGGCGCGGAGGGCGTCCAAAGTGGACGCACCCAGCCGCGACTCCACCACGAGCTCGCGCGGGTTCCACGAGCGCGGGTAGAACGAGCTCGGGAACGCCGTCGTGTGCCAGGCCGGCGAGTCGATCGACTCCTGGAGGTTCAGGCCGCCGTAGACGTGGGCCAGCCAGAAGCACAGCTGCCACTGGTCCTGCTGGTCACCGCCCGGGGTGCCGAAGGCCAGCGTGGGGACGCCGTCGCGCAGGGCCAGCGACGGCGACAGCGTGATGCGAGGGCGCTTGCGCGGGGCCAGGGAATTCGGCAGCCCCTGCTCCAGCCAGAACATCTGGCCGCGGGAATCCAGGCAGAAGCCCAGCGACGGGATGGTCGGGCTCGACTGCAGCCAGCCGCCCGACGGGGTCAGGGAGACCAGGTTGCCCGCCGCGTCGACGATGTCGAGGTGAACCGTGTCGCCGCGCGTCTGGCCCTGGGGGCCGACGGTCGGCTCGCCCGTGGCGCCGCCGCCCGCTTCGATGCCCTGCAGGGAGTCCAGGATCGCCGGGAGGCGGGCCGGGCCGCGGGCGTCGCCCGGGCGCAGTTCGGCGGACGCGGTGTCGGTGATCAGGGCGCGCCGGGCGTCCGTGTAGGACGCCGAAAGCAGCACGTCCAAGGGCACGTCGGTGTCGCCGTACCAGGCCTCGCGGTCCGCGAAGGCCAGCTTCGCCGCTTCGGTCGCCAAGTGCACCGTGCGTTCCGTCGGAATTCCATCCACATAGGACAGTTCATCGCCGAAGCCGTGCAGGAGCAGCGCCTGCTGCAGCAGCGCCGGTCCTTGTGTCCAGCCGCCCATCTTGACCAGGCGCCGGTCGCCGACGTCCACGAACGCCGGGTCCTCGTACGTCGCCGACCACGACGCCAGGTCGTCGCCGGTCAGCAGGCCCGCGTGGTCGCGGCCGGAGTCGTCGCGGAACGCCTGGCGGCTGAACTTCTCGATCGCCTCCGCGACGAAGCCCTGCGACCAGGCCCGGCGTCCCGCGTCGATCTGGGCTTCACGGCCCGAGACGGCCTCCGCCTCACGCAGCAGCCGCTCCCAGGTGTCGGCCAGCGCGGGGTTGCGGTGCAGGCCGGACGCGGGCTTGCCGTCCGGCAGCCACAGCGCCGCCGACGTCGGCCAGTGCTCGGTGAACAGCTGCGCCACCGCGCGGACGGTGTCGCCGACCCGCGACACCAGCGGGACGCCGCCCCGCGCGTAGCCGATCGCGTACTTCAGCACCTCGCGCAGCGGCTTCGTGCCGTAGTCGCGCAGCAGCAGGAGCCAGCCGTCCCACGCGCCCGGAACGGTCGCCGGGAGCAGGCCGCTGCCCGGGATCAGGTCCAGACCCAGGGAGGCGAAGTGCTCCGGCGTGGCCCCCGCGGGCGACGGGCCTTGGCCGGCCAGCGCCCGCGGGGTCGGATCGTTCGCCGTCACGAAGAGGCCGGGCACCTGGCCGGCCGGACCGCACAGGTGCGGCTCGGCGACCTGCAGGACGAAGCCGGCCGCGACCGCCGCGTCGAACGCGTTGCCGCCGTCCTCCAGCACCGCCATCCCGGTGGCCGAAGCCAGCCAGTGCGTCGATGCCACCATCCCGAAGGTGCCGGTCAGCTCCGGCCTCGTCGTGAACATGCCCCGATAGTACGCAACGCTAACGAATTACCAAGCCGCCGGACGCCGCCGCTCGGGCTCGTACGGCTGCGTGATGATTTCCATCCCGTTGCCGCCGGGATCGAGGAAATAGACGCCACGGCCACCGTGGTTGTGGTTGATTTCGCCGACCTGCTTCATCTGCGGGTCGGCGAAATAGGTCACACCCGTTTCGACGAGCCGCGCGAAGACGGCGTCGAAGTCGTCTTCGGGAACCAGGAAGCAGTAGTGCTGCAGGCGGAGGTCCGCTTCGGGGACGCTCGCGAAGTCCAGCCGGACGCCGTTGCGCGTCTCGACGGGGATGAACGGACCCCACTCTTCCCCGACTTCGAGGCCGAGCAGGGTCGCCAGGAATTCGGCGGATTCCCGGTTGTTCCGGGACGGGACGATCAGGTGGTTGAGTTCGACGGATACGGATACTGGCACGATTCCGGATCGTAGCCAGCACCACCGGGTCAGGACACCTTGATTTTCGCCGCCGCCCGCGGCCGCCCGACGCCCTGCCAGGACAGCCCGGCGTCCACGATCACCCGCGGGTCGAGCAGGTTCCGCGTGTCGACGACGTCGATGCCCTCCATGAGCTCGGCCATCGCCGCCCAGTCGAGGTGCTTGAACTCGGCCCACTCGGTCAGCACGACGACGGCGTCCGCGTCCTTCGCGACCTGGTAGGCGTCGTCGACGACGGTCATCCCGGCGATCTCGCCGTCGACCGCCGGGTCGTAGGCGATCAGCTCGGCGCCGAGCGCGCACAGCACCGACGAGACGGCGAGCGCGGGCGAGTCGCGCAGGTCGTTGGTGCCCGCCTTGAACGCCAGGCCCAGCACGCCGATCCGGGCGCCGGCCAGCGTCCCGCCGACCGCGCCGGCGATCTTCGCGACGATCCGGTCGCGCTGGGCGAGGTTCTCGTCGATGGCCGAGGTCAGCATCGTGAAGTCATAGTTGACCGACTCGGCCACCTTGACCAGCGCACTGGTGTCCTTGGGCAGGCAGGAACCGCCCCAGCCGGGGCCGGGCTTGAGGAACGTCCGGCCGATCCGCCGGTCGTAGCCCATGCCCTCGGTGACGAGGTCGATGTCCGCGCCGAGCCGTTCGCACAGTTCGGCGATCGAGTTGACGTAGGACAGCTTCAGCGCGAGGTAGCAGTTCGCGGCGTACTTGACCAGCTCCGCGCTGGCGGCGTCGGCGACGACGACCGGCGCGTCGAGCTGGGCGTACAGCTCGCCGACCCAGCGCGCGGCGGCGAGGTCGTCCGAGCCGACGACGATCCGGTCCGGGCCCAGGAAGTCCGCGACCGCGGTGCCTTCGCGCAGGAACTCGGGGTTGGAGACGACCGGCACGTCGGTGCGGCCGACCAGCGCCTGGATCCGCTTCGACGTGCCGACCGGCACGGTCGACTTGGTGACCAGCGCACAACCGGCGGGCAGGACGTCGCCGATCTCGGCCGTCACCGCCTCGACCGCACGCAGGTCGGCGGAGCCGCCGGCACCCATCGGCGTCGGCACGCAGAGGAACACCGCCTGCGCGTGGCGGACCGCGTCGCGCGCGCCGACGACGAACTGGAGGCGCCCGGCCGCGACCCCGCGGTGCACGAGGTCGGCGAGCCCGGGTTCGAGGATGTCGACGCGGCCGGCGGCCAGCCGGGAGACCTTCGCGCGGTCGACGTCCACGCAGGTGACGAAATGCCCGAGACTGGCCAGGCAGGCCCCCGTGGTCAAGCCGACGTATCCGGTTCCTACCACCACGATGCGAGCTGGCGTCATGCTGCTGAAGGTGACAGCCGGACGTGACCACGACGCTAACGGAACCGGTCGTGCCCGGAAGCGGTGAGCGAAGACACGAACCCCGGATGCGAACGAGCGTTAACCTGGTCCGCGAACGTGCAGAGGAAGGGAACGGCAGAGATGCAGATCAACGGCACCGCGGCGCTCGTCACCGGGGGCGCGTCCGGCCTCGGCGGGGCGACGGCGAAGGCCCTGGCGGCCAAGGGCGCGCGGGTGTTCGCGCTGGACCTGGCGTCGTCCATCGAGAAGGCCGAGCAGGTCGAAGGCATCACCTACGTCGAAGCGGACGTCACCGACGTCGAGCAGGTCGAGGCCGCCGTCGCGACCGCGGCCGGCTCCGGGGTGCCGCTGCGGACCGTGGTGAACTGCGCCGGCATCGGGCCGTCCGCGCGGATCCTGTCCAAGAAGGGCCGCCACGACCTCGCGCTGTACGCGAAGGTCATCCAGATCAACCTGATCGGCACGTTCAACGTGCTGACCATCGCGTCCGAGGCGATCGCGAAGACCGACCCCCTCGAGGACGACGCCCGCGGCGTCATCATCAACACCGCGTCGATCGCCGCGTTCGACGGCCAGATCGGGCAGGTCGCCTACTCGTCGTCCAAGGGCGGCGTCGTCGGCATGACGCTCCCCGCGGCCCGCGACCTGGCCTCGCACGGCATCCGCGTGCTGACCATCGCGCCCGGCATCGTCGACACCCCGATGCTCGCCACGGTCAGCGACGAGTTCCGCGCGTCGCTCGCGGCCGGCGTCCCGTTCCCGAAGCGGCTCGCGCGGCCGGACGAGTACGCGCAGCTCGCGCTGTCGCTCATCGACCACGACTACCTGAACGGCGAGGTGGTCCGGATGGACGGCTCGCTGCGGATGGCCCCGCGCTGACCCGGGCCGCCGGGGCACGCTCCCGTGCCCCGGCGGTCGTGGTTCAGCGGGTCAGCCGGATTTCCAGGCCGATGCCGTCGGCGGTGACCGAGCAGCCGCCGAAGGCGCTTTCCGCGGCCAGTGCCTCGAACTGCTCGCGCGTGAACGCCCGGCGCCGCAGCCACGCCAGCGCCTGCCGGGTCGTGAAGCCGCTGATCGCGCCCAGGTTCATCCCGGCCACCTCGCGATCGATGTCGGCGCCGGTGGCCTCGTGGTTGAGGTCGTGGATCACCGCGTAGCCGCCCGGGCGCAGCACGCGGTGCATCTCGTTCAGCGCCGTCACCGGCTGCCGGAAGTTCTTGAACGCGGCCTGGCAGACCAGGTAGTCGAACGTCCCGGGTTCGAACGGCGCGTGCGTGATGTCGCCCTGCCGGAAGTCGATGTCGAGGCCGGCGCCGTTCTCCCGGGCGATCTCGACCATGGTGTGGCTGATGTCGAGCCCGGTGACGCGGAAGCCGCGCTTGGCCAGCTCCACAGCGAAGAAGCCGGGGCCGGGCGCCACCTCCAGGACTCCGGCGCCTTCGGGCCAGCCCGCGGTGACCTCGGCCGCCTGCCGCCGGTACTGCACGAGCTGGGCTTCGGTGCCGCGGTTCTTGGCGTACCAGCGGGCCTGGAAGCCCTCCATCTCGGGCACTTTGTGCTTGCGGGTCGTCTCCATCGGTTCCTACCTCTCCACGAACTCCCCCAGGTCGCCCGGGAATTCGCCGGTTTCGTGGTAGCGCCGCCAGGCATCGAGGCCGGGCAGGGCGCCGGTGGTCAGTTCTTCGAGGAAGCCACGCACCCAGCGCGCCTCGGCTTCCGTCATCGCGAGGTCGTACTCGACCTCCACCAGGAACAGCCGCGGCAGGAGCGGCCGCAGCTGTTCGAGCGCCGCGCGGTGCGCCTCCGCGCGTTCGCCGAGCTGCGCCAGCCGCTCCCGCAGCCGGCTGATCGCCTGGTCCGGGCCGAGGACGCCGATCATCGACAACCCGGCCTTGAACCGCGGCGGTTCCCGGTCGAGCGTGCCGACGAGCTCGCGGACCCAGTCCTCGAACTCCGCGCGCCCGGCCGGGGTGATCCGGTAGACGGTCCGCTCGGGCCGTCCGCCGTCCTTCACGCTCTCGACCGCCTCGACGAAGCCGTGTTTTTCGAGGTTGGCGACGACGGTGTAGAGCGAGCCCCACTTGATCGGCATGTCGGCGTCCTTGCCGCGCTGCTTGAGCACGGTCGCCATTTCGTACGGGTGCATGGGGCGTTCCTGCACGACGGAGAGGACGGCCAGCCCCAGGACGTTGGCGACCTTCCGCCGTTTCATCACGACTCCTCGTCTACGAGTACTCGCAGACGAGTATTGCGGAAGACGTCCCAGATGGCAAGTGTCTTAGTCGGCGAACTACTCAGAGATCGAACATGTACGGCACTTCGGCCTGCGCCCGGGCGTCGATCCATTCGCGCAGCGCGCGCGTCGCGAGGACGTCGTCCTCGTTGTAACGCAGGAGCCGTTCGCGCTGGTCGTCGTCCGGTTTCTCACCGTCCATGCCGACCGCGTCGCGGTACCAGCGCATCGACGCCTCGCCGCCGGCCTCCGGGTCGCGCCAGGAGAAGCCGGCCACCGGGGCGATCACCTTCAGACCCTTGCCGTGGGAGCACAGGAACTGGTCGGTGACGCTGCGGAAGAGGTCCACCCACTGCTCGGAATCCACAAAGGACTGGATGTCCTTCTTGGCCGGGACGCCGGGGTGGTCGCCGAAGCGCTCGACCGAGCCGAAGAGCCAGCGGTTCTCGGCGAGCGCGTTGTAGCAGTAGGCGCGGAAGGTCAGGCCCGCCGCTTCGGTGCGCTCGCGGACGTCGGTGAGCCAGGCCCAGAACTCGGCGAAGGACCGGGCCTCGTCGTCCGTGGGCAGCGGGTCCCACGTCGCGAACGCGCGGTACCCCGGCGTGACACCGATGTCGGCCCCCGTGAGCAGGCAGCCCCAGAGGTACGCGCCGGCGTCGCCGAAGCTCTCCATGTCGACGTCGACCTCGACGTCGGCACGCGGCACCACGACACGGTCGACCCGGCGCACCAGCGTGAGGTCGGCCAGCCAGGCCCGGGCGAGCACGACGGCGTCCGGGAAGGTGACGCCGGTCCAGTTCACCTCCGGCGGCTCGCCCGCCGGGTCGAGCGCGGCCAGCTTGTCCACAGTGGACACGCCGGCCCGGCGCAGCTCGACGGCGTCCTCGCCGCGGACGACCAGGCTGACGTCCCGGGTTTCGGTGAGCACGACCTCGCACGTCGGCCACCACGGGCAGCGACGGCACTCCAGCACCCGCGAGGGCTCGGCGAGCGGCTCCTCGCCGTTCGCGGCAGCGGTGGCGATGGCGAGCCGGTCGGCGAACCGGGCCTGGTACTCGGTGAGCGCGTTGCGGCCGCCGGGCCAGGTGCCCGCGGTGAGGTCGTGCCAGACGACGACGTCGGCGTCGAGCCCGATGACCCCGCCGAGGGTGAGGCTCTCGTCGGCCTGCCCGAGCGTCTGCAGCATGCGGCGGATGTGCACGAGCCGGAGCTGGTCGCGCGGCTGCGACCGGACCTTGCGGCCCTCGTCGGCTTTCCGGTGTCCCGGGTCGAGATCGGTCATCGCGGTGACGATCGCGCCGGCCCCGCGGTCGGTGATGCGGTGGCGCACGACGAGGACGGGCACGTACCCGCGGCCGCTGCGCACGAGCAGGTCGATCCCGCCCCGCCGGTGCCCGGCGGTGTCGACCGGCAGCAGCGCACCCCAGATGTAGCGCGCGCCGTCGGCGAAGGCCTGCAGCGTCTGCTCGACCCGCTCGTGGGCGGGCAGGTCACGCCCGATCTTCACCCAGTGGTCGTCGTTGGCGGCCATCAGCCGGGCGACGATGTCCTCGCGGTGGGCGGTGGCGTCGTCGATCCGCTGCTGCGCGGTGGGGTCGGGCGGGGGAAGCGGTACCTCGCGCATGGCGGGGTCGTGTTCGAGGTGCACGCGCCGACGGCAGCGGCTGACCGCGCCCGCGTCGAGTACCACCTCGGTGTTCATGGAGATCACTCTAGATTCCCACCGCCGAGCCGACATGCCCGCCACCCAGGCGACCAGTAAGTTCGACCTCGACACGTCGCAGGAGGTGCCATGGCGCGCAAGGCCAAGGTCGAGGGTGAAGCCAGGTTCACCCCTAAGAGGGCGAAGAACGCGGTCGCGGTGGCGAAGGTGCTCGGCCCGGCGGTGCTCCCGGTGGTGGCACCGCTGGCGGTGCGCGCGGCGGGCGCGGCCCGGGAGGCGTACGACCGCTACCAGGCGCGCAAGCTGGGGGTCTCGGTCGATCGGCTGGGCGAGTACACCGGCCGGGGCGCGGCTCTGCACGCCCGGATCGCGGGGGTGGCCGAGGGCTGCCAGGACCTGCAGAAGTCGGAGAAGGCTTCGAAGGCGGACCAGGATTTCGCGCGTGATGCGTTGGGGACGTTGGAGCAGTTGTCGGCTTCGGTGCGGGCGGCGGAACGCATGCCGGCGGCGCGGCGGAAGTCGGTCCACCGGGCGGTGGCCGGCGAGCTGGAGCGGCTCGAAGGGCAGTTGCTGAACCGGCTGGGGCTCTGACCGCACCGGCCGGCACCGCGGAACTGTCGGTGCCGGCCGGTAGAGTCGAAAACGGGGGGCGCCCCCGCGGGCTACTGGATGAAGCCCTTCTTGACCATCCAGTCGTGGGCCACCTTGCCCGCGTCCTGGCCGTCGACGTCGACCTGCTTGCAGAGCTCGACCATCTGCTCGTTGTCGATCGCCGCGCTGACCTTCTCCAGCGGGCCGCGCACCTCCGGGTGCTGGTTCAGCCACTCCGTGCGCAGCGTCGCCACCGCGTTGTACTGCGGGAACGCCTTCTTGTCGTCCTCCAGCACGCGCAGGTTCAGCCCGGAGATCCGGCCGTCCGTGGTGAAGACCTCGCCGACCGGGCAGGTTCCGCTCGCCACCGCCGAATAGATCGTGCCGATGCCGAAGTTCTTCACCGTCGGGTTCTGGAAGCCGTACGCCTTGACCGCCGCGGGGAAGCCGTCCTGGCGGCTGGTGAACTCCGTCTCCAGGCAGAACACCGCCTGGTCCGGCTTCTGCTTGATGAACGCCGCCAGGTCCGACGTCGTCTTCAGGTTGTTGTCCGCGCCGTACTTCTCCGTCACCGCGAACGCGTACTGGTCGTTCAGCGGCGAATAGTTGAGCCAGGTGACGCCGAACTTCTCCGCGTCCGCCTTGGCCGTGGCCTCGTACTGGGCCTTCTCACCACCGGGCACCGGGAGCTCGTTGCCCTGGTAATTGATCCAGCCCGTGCCCGTGTACTCCCACGTCACGTCCGTCTGCCCGGACAGCAGCGCCTGCCGCGACGAGTTCGACCCCTTGATGTCCGACAGGTCCACGACGTCCGCGCCCGCGGCCGTCAGGGCCATCTCGGCCATGTACGCCAGGATGATGTTCTCGGTGAAGTCCTTGGACCCCACCGTCACCTTCACACCCTGCAGGGCCGGGATCGGCTGGATCGAGCCCGGCTTGATGTCGTACGGCACCGCCTGGTTGACCGTCAGCCCGCAGGAGGACAACGTCAGGCCCAGCAGCGCCACGACGGCCAGTCGCCGGAGTTTCATCGCAGCCCCTTCGGTCCGAAGTACTGTTCGGCGACCGCGCCCAGCCAGTCGACCAGCAGCGCCAAGGCCACGGCCAGCACCGAGCCGGTCACCAGAACCGAGGTCAGGTTCAGCTTGTAGCCGGTGTCGATCAGCAGCCCGAAGCCGCCGGCGTTGACGAACATGCCGAACGTCGCCGTGCCGACCGCCAGCACCAGGGACGTGCGCAGGCCGGCCAGGATGAGCGGTACGGCCAGCGGCAGTTCGACGCGCCAGAGGACCGCGCTCGCCGACATCCCGATCCCTCGGCCCGCGTCGATCAGGGCCGGGTCGACCTGCTGGATGCCGACCATCGTGTTCCGCAGCACCGGCAGCAGCGAATAGAACGCCAGCGGCAGGGCCGCCACCCAGATCCCGCCGGTCGCCCCGGTGACGATGAACCACAGCACCAGCACGCCCAGCGCGGGCGCGGCCTGGCCGATGTTCGCGATGGCCAGGAAGATCGGCGCCAGGAAGCGCGCCCACGGCCGCGTCACGACCACGCCGAGCGGGACCGCGACCAGCACGACGATCGCCGTCACGACGAGCGTCATCAGCACGTGATCCCACAACGCGGTGAGCAGGGTCGGCGCGTTGAGCGTCTCCTTCTCCGTCGCGTTCAGGCCGCTGGAGAACACCGCGACCAGCGTCACCGCGACGATCACCAGCACCACGATCGGCTGGGCGAACAGCCGGACGCGCTCCGCGCGCTTCGAGCCGGACTCGGTGCTGAAGCCGGTGTCGACGGCGGCCGTCGTCATGCGGGCACCTCTTCACCGTTCGTGTGCTCGTCGCGCAGCTGCTGGATGGTCGCGATCACGGTGTCCAGCTGGATGGTGCCCGCGTACTCGCCGCGCGCGCCGGTGACCGGCACCGAGCCGCCCTCGGCGAGCATCGCCTCGAGCGCGTCCTGCAGCGTCGACTGCAGGCTGACGACGTCGCGCAGCGGCTTGCCCGCGGTGGCCAGCGAAGCCCCCGGGGTCAGTTCGCGGGTGTGCACCCAGCGCGTCGGGCGGCGGCGCGCGTCCAGTACCAGCGCGAAGTGCTTGCGCTGGTCTTCGAGCTTCTTGCGGATCTCGACCGGGTCGTCGGACACCGTCGCCGTCAGCGCGTCCTGCTGGAGCTCGACGTCCCGGACGCGCAGCAACGTCAGCTGCTTCAGCGACGCGCCCGCGCCCACGAAGCCCGCGACCGTGTCGTCCGCCGGGTTCGCCAGAATCGCTTCGGGCGTGTCGTACTGCAGGATCGTCGACTGGTTGCCGAGCACCGCGATCTTGTCGCCCAGCTTCACGGCCTCGTCGAAGTCGTGCGTGACGAACACGATCGTCTTCTTCAGCTCGCTCTGCAGGCGCAGCAGCTCGTCCTGCAGGTTGCCGCGGGTGATCGGGTCGACCGCGCCGAACGGCTCGTCCATCAGCAACACCGGCGGGTCCGCGGCCAGGGCCCGCGCCACGCCGACGCGCTGCTGCTGGCCGCCGGAGAGCTGGCGCGGGAAGCGGTCGCGGAAGTCGGCCGGGTCCAGCCCGACCAGGTCCATCATCTCCTCGACCCGGTCGTTGACCTTCTTCTTGTCCCAGCCGAGCAGGCCCGGCACCACCGCGATGTTCTGCGCGACGGTGAAGTGCGGGAACAGCCCGGCCTGCTGGATGGCGTAGCCGATGCGACGGCGCAGCGTGTCGACGTCGAGCTTCAGCGCGTCCTCGCCGCCGATGGTGATCTTGCCCGACGTCGGCTGGACCAGCCGGTTGATCATCCGCATGGTCGTGGTCTTGCCGCAACCGGACGGGCCGACGAAGACGACGATCTTGCCCGCGGGCACGACCATCGAGAAGTCGTCGACCGCCGCCGAGCGGGTGCCGGGGTACCGCTTGGTGACGTGCTCCAGCTCGATCTCGACGCCGGAGACTTCCTCGTTCTCAGCCACGGACACCCCTTGAGACGGTGAAGCGCTTGATCAGGACGTAGACGCCGTCGAGGAGCAGGGCGAGGATGACCACCCCGACCGTGCCGGTGACGGCTTGGTTGAGGGAGTTCGTGCTCCCCGCGTTCGTGAGCCCGGAGAAGACCTCGGCACCGAAGCCGGGACCCTTCGCGTAGGCGGCGATCACGGCGATGCCCATCAGCATCTGCGTGGCCACCCGCATGCCGGTGAGGATCGCCGGCCAGGCCAGCCGCAGCTCGACCCGGGTGAGCACGCCGAAGCGGCTCATCCCGATGCCGCGGGCGGCGTCGGTGACCGCCGGGTCGACGCCGTCGAGCCCGACGATGGTGTTCCGGACGATCGGCAGCAGGCCGTAGAGCACCAGCGCGATCACGGCGGTCGTCGGACCGAGCCCCGAGAGGGGGATCAGCAGGCCCAGGAGGGCGAACGACGGGACCGTCAGGATCGTGCTCGCCAGCGCCGTGGCCACCGCCGAGCCGATCGGGCTGCGGTACACCGCGACCCCGATCAGCACGCCGAGGACCGCGGCGATGATCGTGCACTGCACCACCATGCTGGTGTGCAGGTAGGCCTCCAGCCACAGCTTGCTCGCCCGGTCGGAGATGTAGTCGAAGAGGTTCATCCGTGTCCGCTCTCCCGCCCTTCGCGCCGGCTTCACCCGAACGGGCTAGTTCCTGACCGACGGCTCAGTACCCACGGCACGACCGGTCCAAACCCCGGTCTTCGGCCCACCGTGGCCTACCGGCCGGAGATCGGCAACAAATCGCCTGAACCAACGCCCGGCGCGGGACGTGAACTCCGTGTGTGCTCAGTTCACGGGATCACCCGCTCACGGCGAAGCGGGTCCCCTAGGCTGCTCTTCATGAGCGATCCGGTACGGCGTCCCGCCGTGCTCGGAGCTACCCGGGGCACACTGCTCGCCGTGAGCGCCGCGGCACTTTCCGTGACTGCGCACCGGATCGCCGACGGCGGGCTGCCGGATCCGGCGATGACCCTCTTGCTCTCCGGCCTGTTCGGCTGGACCGCGGCCGCGCTCGCCCGCAAGGCGCGCGGGCCGCTCGCCACGATCGCCCTGCTCGGCGTCGCCCAGCTGGTGATGCACCTGCTGCTCACCACGCTCGCCGGCCACCACGACATGTACGCGATGCCGGGACCCACCGGGGTCGGCATGATCGCCGCGCACGCGATCGCGACCGTGCTCACCGCCCTGCTGCTCGCCCGCGCCGACACGATGCTCCTCACGGTGCTGGCCGTGCTGCGCGCGATCCTGCCGCGGCTGCTCACCCCGCTGCCGGTGCCGTCCGCGGCCCCCGCACTCGTCCCGGCCCGCGTGACCGGCCCGGACCACCTCGTCGGCGTCGACCTGCGCCGGGTCCGCGGGCGGCGCGGCCCGCCCGCCCACTCCTGAACCCCAGCTCGTCCCCGAAAACGGCCGGTCCCCGAACCGAGCCGTCCCCTTTTTTGAGTTCATCAGGAGTGAACCCATGTCCCAGCACGTCTTCAAGCGCGCCGGTTTCCTCGCCGCCACCATCGGTGTCGCCGGTCTCCTCGGCGCCGGCGTCGCGTCCGCGCACGTCACGGCCAACGTCTACGGCCCGCAGCCCACGAAGGGCGGCTACGCGTCGATCGTCTTCCGCGTGCCGAGCGAGGAGAAGGACCCGATCACCACCACGAAGGTCGCCGTCGACTTCAAGGCGGACTACGGCATCGGCTCGGTCCGGACCAAGCCGGTCCCCGGCTGGACCGCCCAGGTGACGAAGTCGAAGCTGCCCACCCCGATCACCAAGGACAACGGGACGCAGATCACCGAGGCCGTCACCGCGGTCACCTGGACCGCGCAGCCGGGCAGCGAGCTCAAGGCCACCGACTACCAGGAGTTCTCGGTGAGCTTCGGCCCGCTGCCGTCCAACGTGGACCAGGTCGAGTTCCCGGCCCACCAGACCTACAGCGACGGCAAGGTCGTCGACTGGAACCAGCCGACCCCGGCGAACGGCGAGGAACCGGAGCACCCGACGCCGGCCGTCAAGCTGGCCGCCAAGTCGGAGGGCGACGAACACGGGATGGCCGCGAACACCGCGGCCACCACCGGGGAGCACACTGAAGCCGCGGCGGCGTCCGACAACACGGCGCGCTGGCTCGGCGGGGCCGGCCTGCTCGTCGGCGCCATCGGCCTCGGCGTCGGGGCCGGCGCGACCATCCGGGCCCGCAAGGCCACGGCCAAGTCGGGAGGCAACAGCTAAATGCGCAGGGTGCTCGTCGCGCTGGCGTTGACCGGGGTGGCCGGGGGAGGGCCGGCCCCCCCCGCGCAGGCGCCCAACAGAAA
>NZ_JBSFNC010000149.1:0-21985 GCF_053586895.1 Amycolatopsis sp. NPDC003731
GGCGCCCTCGCCCTCGAGACGCACCTGACCAAGGCGGAGCAGGAACTGCTCAACCCGATCGGCGTCAACTGCGTGCGGTCGTTCTCCGGCAAGGGGATGTAGAGGGAATCCCGTGCGCCGCTGACGACTGCACGGTGATGTTCGCGACGCCGTTTCCGCCGCTCAATGGCGCGGTCCAGCTCACGGTCGCCGCTCGCCGGGGTGCTGCCGCTGCCACCGCCGACCAGCAGCAACGCACCGTCGCCGGTGGAGGCCGGGCCGCTTTCGCACCACTCCGGTGCCCTGCCCGAAGCGGTCAGGGAGTCTGACGCCGCCTCGGGCAACGGCGGACCACGGAGTTGACGGCGAAGCGGCGGTTCGGGTGGCAGCCGGCGTGGCTGCTTGCGGAGGCCGAGGAACCACGGCCGCACGTCTACGGGCAGATGTGCTACGGGTTCGCGAGTTCGGCGAGCCCGCCGCGCTCAGGTCTTGGCCAGAAGCCGGTCGAGCACCCGGTCGAGCCCGAAGACGAACAGCTCGTCGTCCGGCCACCCGGCGTCGACGAACCCGGACGTGCTGAGCGTCGGATAGCGTTCGGCGGAATCGAGAATGTGCGCGCGGACCTTGGCGATCGCGGCCGGGTCGTCCAGCCGGCGCCAGGTGGCGTCCGCCAGCGACGCGCCGAGCACGAAGCCGGCGAGGGTGCGGGTCGCGGCCGCGAGCTCCAGCCCGGCCAGCCCGGCATGGACGAGGTTCGCCTGGATGAACTCGGTCCGCGCCAGCACGTTGGGCCCGAGCAGCGGGCGGCCGAGCAGCGCGGGCGACCACGGATGGGCGAGCATCGCGGCGCGCCAGCCGACGAGCAGCGTCCGGAGCCCGTCCCGGGGCTCCGAGCCGGGCGGGGGCACCGGCACTTCGCCGACGACGTGGTCGAGCGCGAGGTCGAGCAGGTCTTCCTTGGTCGCGACGTGCCAGTAAAGCGCGGTGGACGTCACCTCGAGCCGTTCGGCGAGCTTGCGCATCGTCAGCCGTTCCGCGCCCGCCGCGTCGAGTTCGGCGATCGCCGCGGTGATGATCCGGTCCAGGGTGAGCGGCGTGTTGCGCCTCGGCGGTCGCGGCGGCTCGTCCCGCAGCCAGAGGACGTCGTCGGTCATGACCGGTCACCTTACCCGTCCACATTTGACTTATCGATGATAAGTTAATATAACATCGGTAAGTCAAGTCCGTGAGCGATCGAAGGTCTCCCATGAAATCCGTAGCCGTCCCGAACCGGTGGCTCGCGCTGGCCGTCCTCAGCCTGGCCCAGCTGACGGTCATCCTGGACTCCACGATCGTGAACATCGCCCTGCCCACCGCACAGCACGACCTGGGCTTCTCCGATGACAACCGCCAATGGGTCGTCACCGGCTACGCCCTCGCCTTCGGCAGCCTCCTGCTCCTCGGCGGCCGCCTCGGCGACTTCTCCGGGCGCAAACGCTTGTTCATCGCCGGCATGCTCGGCTTCGCCGTCGCCTCCGCCCTCGGCGGCGCCGCGGACGGGTTCACCCTCCTGCTCATCGCCCGCATCGCCCAAGGCGCCTTCGCCGCCATCCTGGCCCCCGCCGCACTGGCGATGGTCTCGGTGACCTTCGCCGGCAACGCCGACGAACGCGGCCGCGCCTTCGGCGTCTTCGGCGCCATCTCCGGCGCCGGCGGCGCACTCGGCCTGCTCCTGGGCGGCGTCCTCACCCAGAACCTGTCCTGGCGCTGGTGCCTCTACGTCAACGTCGTCATCGCGGCGATCGCGATCGCGGGCGCGCTGGTCTTCCTCGTCGACCACGCCCGACCGGAACGCACCCGGCTCGACCTCGCGGGCACCGTCCTCGCGCTGCTCGGCCTGTTCGGGATCGTCTACGGTCTCGGCAACGCCGCGACGCGCGGGTGGACCGACGCCTGGACCCTCGGCCCGACCGCGTTCGGGGTGCTCCTCGTCGTCGCGTTCGTCGTGGTCGAACGCCGGGTCCGCGACCCCCTGCTGCCGCTGTCGGTGGTCATGGACCGCGACCGGGGCGCGTCCTACCTGACGATCGGCATTTCCGGCACCGGCGGCTTCGCCGTGTTCCTGTTCGTCACCTACTACCTCGCCGACACCCTGAAGTTCACCCCGGTGCAGAGCGGACTGGCGTTCCTGCCCATGGTCGTCCTCGTCATGGCCGGCGCGGTCGTCTCCGGCGCGGTGCTGCTTCCCCGCTTCGGGCCCCGCCCGATCGTCCCGCTCGGCAGCCTCCTCGCCGCGGCCGGCATGGTCCTGCTCACCGGCATCGACGCGGACTCGACCTACACCGGGGGCGTGCTGCCGGGCCTGCTCGTCATCGGCCTCGGTCTCGGCCTGATCTTCGGACCGGGGCAGAACGCGGCCACCAGCGGCGTCCGACCGCACGAAACCGGGGTCGCGTCCGCGATGGCCAACATCACCCAGCAGGTCGGCGGCTCGATCGGCCTCGCGGTGTTCAGCTCCCTCGGCGCGACCGCCACCACGAGCTACCTCACCGCCCACGCCGCGACCGACCCCGCCACCCTCGCCGCGGCGACCTTCGCCGGCTACCACTTCGTGTTCCGGATCGCCGCCGCGCTGTTCTTCGTCGGTGCCCTGCTCGCCGCCGGCCTCTTCCGCAGCGGCCCGCTCGCGGTCGCCCCCGACCCCGTCCTCACCCACTGACTGACCCGAGGAGCCACATGTTCACCGATAAGGAAATCCAGTACCTGAACGACCAGCCCCTGTGTCGCGTGGCCACCGCACAGCCCGACGGAACCCTCCAGGTCAGCCCGGTCGGCTTCACCTACAACCCCGACACGCAGACCATCGACCTGATGGGCCTGCACCTCCGCAAGAGCCGCCGCTTCCGCAACGTCGCCGACAACGGCCGCATCGCCCTCGTCATCGACGACGTCCCCAGCACCGACCCCTGGCGAGTCCGTTCCCTGGAAATCCGCGGCCACGCCGAAGCCATCACCGACGTCGACACTCCCGGCCACCACGACGACGCGATGATCCGCGTCCACCCGAAACGCATCATCGCCATCGGCGTCGAGGACTGGGACGTCGACTACACCAAGCAGACCCCCCACAGCCGCAACGTCTGACCGGAGACAACCACCATGAAAGCAGTGCAGTTCAAGCACTACGGCGGCCCCGAGGTCCTCGAACTGGTCGACCTCCCCGACCCGCACCCCGGCCCCGGCCAGGTCCGGATCACTGTCCGCGCGGCCGGGATCAGCGCCAGCGACACGAAAATCCGCCGCGGCGAACTCAGCTTCGGCGCCACCCTCCCCCAGACCACGGGCGCCGACGTCGCCGGCGTCGTCGACGAGATCGGCGACGACGTCACCGACGTCGCCGTCGGCGACCGCATCTTCGGCATCTCCGACAACCAGGCCGCCGCCGCCGAATACGCGCTGCTGACCTACCGGGCGCCGATCCCGCCCTCGCTCGGATTCGCCGACGCCGCCGGCATTCCCGCGGCTCTCGAAACCGCCACCCGCGGCCTCGACCAGCTCCACGTCACCGCCGGCACCACCTTGTTCGTCAACGGCGCCTCCGGCGGCGTCGGCACCGCCACCGTCCAGCTCGCCCTCGCCCGCGGCGCCCGGGTCATCGGCTCCGCCGGCGCCCGCAACAGTGGCTTCCTCAGCACCCTGGGCGCGGAACCGGTGGTCTACGGGGACGGCATGACCGACCGCGTCCGCGCCCTCGCTCCCGACGGCGTCGACGTCGCCCTCGACGTCGCCGGGAACGGCGTCCTGCCCGAGCTCATCGCCCTCGCCGGCGGAGAAGCGAAGAACGTCATCACCGTCGCCGACTTCGCCGGCGCCGAAGCGCACGGCGTGCACTTCAGCAACGGCTTCGCCGACGGCAACGCCTTCCACGCCCTCGCCACCGTCGGCGACCTCATCGAAGCCGGGAAGTTCTGGCTGCCGGTCGAACGGACCTACCCGCTGGCCGACATCGCCGAAGCCCACCACGCCGCCGAAACCGGCCACGTCCGCGGCCGCCTGGTCCTCATCGTCAACTGAAGGAAACCCCATGAGCGACACCGAATCCGCCCCACCGAACTCCTGGGCGCTCGTCACGGGTTCGACCAGCAGGCCGCGGAAACCCGTAAGGCCATCGAGTCCGCCGGCGGCCGGGCGGTCGACCTGATCGCCGACTTCGCCGACCCCACCGACGTCCGGCGGCTCATCGCCGAAACCCGGGAAGCGACCGCGAGCGGCACCGTCGACGTCCTGGTCAACAACGCCGGCGGCGGTGGGTTCGCGCCCACCGAGGACACCAGCGAGGACATGTTCGACACGGCGTTCGCCCTCAACGTCAAGGCGCCCTACCTCCTGACCGCCGCGTTCGCTCCCGCGATGGCCGAACGCGGCCGCGGCGCGATCGTCAACGTCGGCAGTCTCAGCACCACCATGGCCGCGTCGGGAACCAGCGCCTTCCAAGCGGCGAAAGCCGCCCTGAGCATGCTGACCAAGTCCTGGACCGCCGAATACGGCCCGCGCGGGGTGCGGGTCAACTCAGTCGACCCCGGCTACGTCCTCACCCGCGTCAATGAGCACATCCGCGACATGTTCAGCGGCTATCTCGCCACCCTCCCCGCCGGCCGCGGCGCCCAACCCGGAGAAGTCGCCGAAGCCATCCGGTTCCTGGTTTCCCCGCAGGCGTCCTACATCCAGGGTGCGACGCTTTCCGTCGACGGCGGCAAGAACGCGGTCGTCACGATGTGAGCCCGGTCCGAACGGGCAGCCCGCGCGACGGTCCGGTGCCGGCCGGGTGCACCTGCACCGGCCAGCACAGCACACCTCGTTCGGATCGGCCGCCCCGCGGCGATTTCCCCGGCAACGTCCGGTCAGGTGAACAACCGGCGCCAAAGAGTGACACACCCGGCCCGTCGAACCCTGAAGTCCGAAAATCCTTACTGCCGATCCGACACCGAGACCCGGAGGCGACAGCCATTCTCTATGCCTTGGCCGCGCTGTTCCTTGTCGTCGCGCTGGTGAGCATCCGGCAGGACCGCCGTCGGTTCCGCAACGCGGTCCTGCTCGGCCTGGCCGTCGCCAGCCTCGTCATCGCGCTGCTCGGCGACATCGACCGGCTTCCCCTCGACGTGGCCGGCATCGTCGTGTTCTTCGTCCTCCTGATACCGCTGATCACCGTCCTGGTGCTGGCGGTCTTCCTGCTCGCCAACGGTGTGACCATGATCCGGCGCGAGAGCAGGTCACTGGGCAACCTCCTCTCCTTCCTCACCGGCCTGGGCCTGCTCGCCCTCGTCGTCCTGCTGATCGCCGCCGAGTACACCCAGCACCCGGGCATCGGCGCGGTCGCCGTTTCGGCGCTGGCCGCCGTGGCCTACGTGAGCTTCCTGTTCTGCTGCTACCTGGGTTACGCCTTCCTCTACGGCCGGCTCCGCGTCCGTTCCGGCGTCGACTTCGTGGTCGTGCTCGGCTCCCGGATCATCAACGGCCGGATCCCGCCGCTGCTGGCCTCCCGGCTCGACAAAGCGATCGCCCTCTACCGGAACGAACGCGACCAGGGCGGCAAGCCGATCGTCATCACCTCAGGCGGCCAGGGAAGGGACGAAAACCAGCCCGAATCCCACGCCATGGCCGACTACCTCGTCGCGCACGGTGTTCCCGACGGCGAAGTGCTCCGCGAAGACCGCTCGGCGACCACCGCGCAAAACCTCACCTTCAGCCGCGAACTCATGCAGCACCACCGGCCCGGGTACCGGTGCGTGGTCGTCACCAACAACTTCCACGCCTTCCGCGCCGCGATCCTCGCCCGCACGGCGAAGGTGAACGGTCAGGTCGTCGGCGCCCCCACCGCCCTCTACTACTGGCCCAGCGCCACCATCCGGGAGTTCACCGCCATCCTCATGGAGCACCGGCTGGTCAACTTCGGGGTGACAGGGCTGCTCGCGCTCACTGGCTTCCTGGCCGCACTCCCCTGAGCCGGGCCGCACCCGCCACCGCCATCCGCGGGTGGTGGCCGGCGCGCTCCCTCTTGCCGCGCCGGCCACCGGTCTCCCGGGCGGGCTCAGTCCTTCTTCAGGACGTTCTTGATCTTTTCGGCGGCGTCGCCGACCGCGTCCTTGACGTTCTCGACCGCGTCCTTGATTCCGGCCTTGGCCTGGTCGGCCTGGCCTTCGGCGCGCAGCTCGTCGTCGCCGGTGACCTTGCCCGCCGTCTCCTTGGCCTTGCCGCCGAAGTCTTCGGCCTTGTTCCCGATCTTGTCGCCCAACGACATGAGTCGCTCCTCCCGTACCGGTCACCATCCCCTGTGGACGGTCCTGCCCATCAAGACACCGAGGGGGGCCGTTCGTCACTTCCCCGGCCGCGTGACCGTGTTCACTCGAACGTGGCCGTGATGATTCCGGCCCACCCCGGGTCTTCCCGGCACAACGGTTCACCCGACGAAGGAGGAACACCATGGCCGAGACGACCACGAAGACCCCCGCCACCACCACCGGGACGACCGGCGCGCTCGTCACCAGCCAGGGCGCGACCACGATCGCGGACACCGTGGTGCAGAAGATCGCCGGCCTGGCCACCCGCGAGGTGCCCGGCGTCCACTCACTCGGCGGTGGAGCCGCCCGCGCGTTCTCCGCGATCCGGGAGCGCATCCCGGGTGCGACCGCTTCCGCGGGGCAGGGCGTGTCGGTCGAGGTGGGCGAAAAGCAGGCCGCGGTCGACCTGCAGCTCGTCGTGGAGTACGGCGTGTCCATCGCCGACCTCTCCCGGTCGGTGCGGCGCAACGTGATCACCGCGGTCGAGCGGATGACCGGCCTGGAGGTCGTCGAGGTCAACATCGCCGTCGGCGACCTCAACCTGCCCGACGACGACGCCGACGACCAGGGCACCGACACCGGCCGGGTGCAGTGACGCCCGACGCGGTCGCGATCGCCGCCGCGGTGGCGGGCCTGCCGGAAGTGGCGGGCCCGCACGGTGGCCGGGTCGGGGAGATCGCGACGCTGCTGCCCGGACGCCGGGTCGCCGGGGTCCGCGTCGCCGACGACGAATTGACCATCGGCGTCGTGCTGCGCTACCCGGCCACCGCCGCCGCGGCGGCGGCCGCGGTCCGCGCTGCGCTCGGCCCGCTCGACCGGCCCGTGCGCGTGTTCGTCGGCGACGTGGCCGTACCCACCACTTCTTGACGGAGGTTCCCATGAATGCCACCAGGACCGGGTTGCTGACCGGTCTCGTGCTCGGCCTCGCCCTCGCCTTCGGCGGGTTCGGCGCGTTCCTGGCCGTCCTCGTGCTCGGCGCGATCGGCTTCCTGATCGGCCGCCACCTCGACGGCGCGATCGACCTTGCCCAGCTGTTCGGCCGGGACCGGGGCTGAGCCATGACGACGACGATGCCCGCCGAAGACCGGGGAGAACTGGTCATCTCCGGCCACGCGGTCGAACGGATCGCCGCGCACGCCGCCCGCGAAATCGACGGCGTCGGCGGCGCCGCCGGGCGCGTACTGGGGGTCGCGCTCGGCGGCGAAGACGCCGACCGCTCGGTGAAGGTCGACGCCGAGGTCGACGGCGACCGGGTGCGGCTGGCCACCCGGCTGTCGATCGGCTACCCGGCCTCGGTCGCCCGCACCACCGACCACGCCCGGACCCACCTGCGCGAACGGGTGAGCGAACTGACCGGGCTCGACGTCGAGCGGGTCGACATCACCGTCACCGCCCTGCACCCACCGGCCACGTCCTCGAGGAGGGTCTCGTGAAACGCCGCCCACGCCGCAGCACCCCCGCTGCGCTGACCGCACTCGTCCTGGCCGCGGCCGGCACGCTCGCCGCGATCGTGGCCATCCAGACGATCTTCGGCGAGCGCCCCTGGCTGGACTACGGCGCGACCGCACGGCGGCTGCACGACCTCCGCTGGGCCGACCTGCCCGTCGTCATCACCGGCGGCGTCGTCGCCCTGCTCGGCTCGGTCCTGGTGCTCGCGGCGGTGCTGCCGGGCAAGCTCACCGTGCTCCCCCTGCGCGGCGACCTCGACTCGGGGGCCTCGCGCCACAGCCTCGGCTCCACCCTCCGGACGGCCGCGGCACAGGTCGACGGCGTGGAGAAGGTGCGGCTGAAGGTCCGGCGGCGCAGCGTCCGCGTCCGGGTGCGGACCCGCCGCACCCGCCCCGACGGGATCGCCGACGCGGTCCGCGTCGCCGTCGCGGAGCGGCTGGACCGGATCGATCCGGTCCGCCGCCCCGAGGTCAAGGTCCGCCTCCGCGCAGTGAGGAGTACGTCGTGAACCGTCCCGCCGGACTCAACCGCACCCTGCTCGCCATCCTCGGGCTGCTCTTGCTCGCCGCCGGCGCGGTCCCGGCCGCGATCCGCTTCCACTGGCTGCCGGCGCTCGGCGCGGACCGGCCGATCGTGCCAGGCACCGAGCTGCCGCCGACTTGGGCGTGGTACGTGACCGCGGCCGCCGGGATCGTCGTCGCGCTGGCCGGGCTGCGCTGGCTGGCCGCCCAGCTGATCCGCAAACCCGGCAACCGCACCTGGCACTTCGAAACCGACACCGGCACCACGGACCTGGCCATCACCACGGCCGTCGCCCCGTTCACCGAAGAAGTGCGCGGTTACTCGGGCGTGCGCACCGCGACGGCGTCCCTCACCGGCTCCCGCGAGCACCCGGAGCTGCTCGTGGTCGTCTCGGTCGAGCAGGACGGCGACCCCGCCGAGATCCGCGACCGCATCCGCGACGAGGGGGTGCCCCGGCTGTGCCAGGCCCTGGACCTCGACGACCTGCCCACCCACGTCGAACTGCGCTTCACCACCGCACCCGGCTCCCGCGTCGCCTGACGCGCCCCCGCCCAGCCGGAGCACCCGGCGCCGTACTAACGCCGACGACCTGAGCACCACCGACACGGCGGCCATCGCGCGGTGGACCGACCTGGCCGAAACCACGTTCCTCCTCACGCCGTCGCACCCCTCGCGACTACCGCCTCCGGATCTTCACCATAGGCCGCGAACTGCCCTTCGCCGGCCGGTCAAGTCCGCATCCGCTCCGACGTCGACCTCTTGTGGTTCGCCGCGCCGCCGCTGCTGCGCGACGCCCCCGTAACCGAATCCGAGGTCCATGCTCTTGCCGCCGGGCTGCGTGTCGGGCCGCACCCAGCGGGAAGTGACGCGCAGTTCGAGGTCCGGGCGTTCACCGACGAGGGCACGCGGTGGGAGGAAGACCCGGTCACCGGCAGCCTCAACGCGGCTATCGCGCAGTGGCTGATCCCAGCGGGCGGTGCCCCCTCCCGTTATACCGCGACGCAAGGAGCAGCACTTCAGCGTCGAGGCCGAATTCGCCGACATCGAGCTGTTGAAGCGTTGTCGAAGACGGTACCGGCGCTGCCCAGCAGGACGGCGGTGATGGTCAGCGTCCGCAGCGCGGGGTGGCCTCGAGTACCCAGACGGCCAACGCGCCGACGAGGACGCCGCGCAGCAGCTCGGTCCGCCACATCAGGGCCGGGCGGTCATAACCGTCTTCGATCACCTTGCCGGAACCAGACTTGATCGATGGCCACGGTCCACACGGACCTCGGCGTCTTCGATTTCACATAAAAGCACGCTCCTCTTCAGCCGATTCCTGAAAACGGTGTCGTGAATGCGCCGGCAAATTGATCGCCGATCTGAGGGCCGTGACGTGGCGGCTGTTGCAGGCCGACGGCAACTCACCCGGGCCATCGAGTGCCAGTACACCAACGCGCGCCTGCTGGTGCCGTTGGTGGTACTGGTGCACTCTCCGCGGGTCCTGCCCGCCCCCATGCCGGCCGTGCTGTGCGTGCATCGCGACCTGCTGCTGCCCCAGTACATGCGCCAAGCCCGCACCGATCAGAAAACAGGGCTCGTCGCCCCCGTCTACCGGTCCGAGGCCTTGGCCGCCGCGCTGCGCCGCGCCAAGCTGGCCGGCACCTCAGTCGGTGTGCGGCGGCAGCGTTCCTGGTCAGCGACCGCGCCGGTCACCTGAGCGAGGTGGTACTCCGATCGACGGCGGCTTCACGGCGTGACTTTCAAGCTGGATCCGGATCGGCCTTCCGACCAGCCGGCTGCTCTGCGGCAACTTCTCCCGGTCCCCTGCGCCTCGCCGCGGCGCACCGCGTTGGTGGGAAAATTGCCGTCCAGAGTCTTGACGTCACCCCAATCGGGACGGTTTACTTTCAGTTGCCTCGATGGAACCGGTTCCGCGGCCGCCACCTGGAACACTCCAGCACTTCGGGTTGGTCGATGTAAATCTGCCACCTCACCCGAATGCCGAGCGAGCCGCATGCTTGCCTCGGCATCGTGACGCGCACAGTGCGCGACACGATGGATCAAGACTGACCAGGTGGGCTCGATGAGATCAAGGACGTTCTCCCGACCACGACGCACCGCAGCACCATCGACCGCAGCCGCGGGACGCATCCGCCGTCCGCTCCGGCCGAGTGGTGCCCGTGTCCGCAGAGTTGAGTCATTGCCGCGGGACTCCTGTGCCCACCACGGAGAATGGTGCGCCACCACCGATTCCGCGCCGCGGTCGACCGCGTTCGCCGACGCGAGCGGCAACACGACTCCCCGACAATAGGCTGCACTTTTCGCGCGCGACACTGAACGGCGCCCAGGCAATCCCCGTCACCACGACGGCGATAAGGCCATCTGCGGCCGCGTATGGCTGAAGCGCACACGTTCAGCCGCCCAGCGGTGTCAGCACGACCGTGCACTCCCTCGGCAGCTATTGCAGTAGTTCGGATCTTCGTAGCGCCTATCCACCATTTTGAAAACAAAGTGAGGAGATCTATATGCGAAATACGCCGAATCGGGCTGCCGGTTGCCGACCTCGACAGTTCCGGCTCCGGACCCGGGCCGTTCTCACCGCTGCCCTCGCTCTTGCGCTGGCCGGAAGCACCGCCTTCGTGGCCGGCGCGAGCGAAACGGGCTCCGCCGCCGCCGGCGCTTCGAGCAGCTCCGTCGCGGCGGATGCCGGCTGGGTGGACGTCGACCAGGCCCGGTACCAGCGCGAGCTGACCGACTACCAGCGCATCGTGCCGCCACCGGTGCCGGCCGGGACGACGAGGGTCCCCGAGTTCCACACCGACTGCACGATCGCGAACGAAGCCAAGGACGACGCGATCGTCTTCCCTCGCCTGCCCGGTGCCTCCCACATGCACACGTTCTTCGGGCCGCGGAACGACGCGTTCATGACAACGGAAACCCTTCTGACGGCCGGATCGACGACGTGTAACTCTCCCGGCGACAATGCCGCTTACTGGGTACCGCAGCTGCAGCGGAACGGGGTGGCCGTTCCGTTCAAGAGCATGCGCGTCTACTACGGTTCCCGGCTCCCCGACCCGTCGGCCGTCCGGCCGTTCCCGCCCGGGCTGGTGATGGTGCAGGGTGATGCCAAGCTGCAGGTGCCCACCCAGAAGGGCCAGGGAAACCAGTTCTGGTGCGCGGGCAGCGCCGAGGTCGGACGGAGCGCCGACGGGAACTGGCCTGTTTGTGCTCCTGGCGGGAACCTGATCTACCAGCTCGTGTTCAAGGACTGCTGGGACGGCAAGCACATCGACTCGCCCGACCACAAGTCGCACATGGGTGACCCGGTCGCCGGCAAGTGCCAGGGGAACTACCCGGTCGCGGTGCCGAACCTGTCGTACATGGTCAACTACGACATCCTGGGCGGCGACGGCCTCGCGCTGTCCTCGGGAATGGCGTCGTCGATGCACGGTGACTTCATGAACGGCTGGGACCACGTCAAACTGGCGGCACTGGTCAAGACCTGCCTGAACCAGAACGCCAAGTGCGGGACCACGCCGAGCTTCACCGGCGGCTGAAAGCGACGATAAGCGGCTGCCGTGCCGTCCCGATCGGCCGGCACGGCGGCCGCTATTCAACCAGCGCGGAGAGCTGGCCCTGTTCTTGCAGGACTCGCGAAGCCAGGCTCACGGTCTGCGGCTCCTTGCCGGACGACTTCTCGCCGAGCGCCAAACGTTTCTTCTGATCCAGGTGATCACGCAGGCACTTCTTGAAGTAGTTGTCGAAGCCGGCATCGCGCAAGGCACCGGCCTGGGTGACCTGGTTGGACGAAACCATCCCCGGCATCTCCATCCCCTTGTGGGGATTCTCCGCCGGGAGGCCGGCCTGATCGTGAAGCCGCCGTAGTTCCAGCAGCTCCGACTTCGTCGAGGCGTCGGCTTTTCTGCCGAGGTCGCGGACAGCCGCGGTTCCGGTGCGGCTGTCGACAAGGGCAAGCAGCGGAACGAGCTGCTCGTCCATGGCTATGGTGATCTCGATCCAAGCGCGGTCCGTAGTGGTGTACGACGCCGCGATAGGGACGGATGGATTTTCGGACTGACCGTGGAGTCCGGCGGCGCAGCCGCCGGCGAATACCATGCCCACGATGGCCAATCCGAGAAAAATGCGCATGGATCGATTACATGCCATTCGCTCCGACGATGTCAACTAACGGGGAGCAGTACTCAGGAGCGATTTCGGTGCTCGGCGATCAGGTCGGCGTAGAAGTGGCCGCTGGCTTTGACGGTCCGGAACTGCGTGCCGTAGTCGACCCGGACGAGGCCGAACCGTTTGTCGAGGCCGTTGTCCCACTCGAAGTTGTCCAGCAGGGACCAGGCGAAGTAGCCCTTGACCGGGGCGCCCGCCTCGGCGGCCGACGCGACCGCCGTGAGGTGTTCCTCGAAGTAGGCGATGCGGTCGTCGTCCTGGACGGAGCCGTCCTCGGCGACCTTGTCGTCGAACGCGGCACCGTTTTCGGTGATGTAGATGGCTTCCGCGCCGTAGTCGTCGTGCAGCCGGTGGATCAGGTCGGCCAGCCCCGGACCGTGGATTTCCCAGCCCATGGCGGTGGTACCCGCGCCCTCCGCCGGCACCTGCCTGGCGAAGGGCGCGGGGCCGGTGGGATCGTCCTCGACGATCTGGCGGAAGTAGTAATTCAGTCCGTGGTAGTCCGTGGGCGCCGCGATGACGTCGAGGTCGTTGCCGAGCACGGGCGGTTCGACCCCGTAGACCTCGAGCATGTCGGCCGGATAACCGCGCCCGTTGGCCGGGTCGAGCCACCACCGGTTGACGTGCCCGTCCATCCGCTTCGCCGCGGCGACGTCCTCGTCGCGGTCCGAGGCGGGTTCGATCCCCGACAGGTTGCAGACGAGACCGATGTTCGCAGGGCGAGCGGCGTGCGCCCGGATTGCTTCCACACCGAGCCCGTGAGCCAGCAGCAGGTGGTGCGAGGCGGGCACGGCTTGCTCCAGGTCCTTGACGCCGGGGGCGAACCGGCCCTCGAGGTACCCGAGCCAGGCGGCACACAGCGGTTCGTTGATGGTGCTCCAGTCCCGCACCCGGTCGCCGAGCCGGGCGGCGACGACCGCGGCGTACTCCGCGTAGGCGTAGGCGGTGTCCCGCTCGGGCCACCCGCCCGCGGTCTGGAGCGCCGAAGGCAGGTCCCAGTGGTACAGGGTGACGAACGGGCGGATCCCGGCTTCGCACAAGGCGTCGACGAAGCGGTCGTAGTGGTCGAGGCCTCGGGGGTTGACCTCACCGCGGCCGGTGGGGATCACCCGTGGCCAGGCGATGGAGAAGCGGTAAGCGTCCAGTCCCAGCTGCTTCATGATCGCCAGGTCCTCGGGCCAGCGCCGGTAGTGGTCGCACACGACGTCACCGGTGTCGCCGTTGTCGATGGCACCGGGTACCCGGCAGAAATCGTCCCAGATGGACGGCAGGCGGCCGTCGACGTCGACGGCGCCCTCGATCTGGTACGCGGCGGTGGCCGCACCCCACACGAAATCCGCGGGCAGCGAGAGCTTCAAGGCAAAACCTCATTCAGGGAGGGCGTGGGTGGGCTACTTGACGGCGCCGGCGGTGAGCCCGGACACCAGGTAGCGCTGGAAGAGGAGGAATCCGGCGACGATGGGAACCGAGACGATCAGGCTCGCGGCCATGACCTGGTTCCAGTACACCTGCACCTGGGTCGAGTACTCCTGGAGGCCGACGGCGAGCGTCCTGGTGTCCGAGTCCGTCATGACGGAGGCGAACAGCACCTCGCCCCAGGCCGTCATGAAGGAGTAGATCGACACGGCGACGATGCCGGGAACCGCGGCGGGGATGACGACGCGGATGAGCGCGCCCACCGGCCCGTTGCCGTCGACCATCGCGGCTTCGTCGAGCTCCTTCGGGATGGAGTCGAAGTAGCCCGCGAGCATCCAGATCGCGAACGGCAGGGAGAAGGTCAGGTAGGTCAGCGTCAGGCCGAGGCGGGAACCGTACAGGACGATACCGGTGGTGTTGCCGATGCTGACGAAGATCAGGAACAGCGGCAGCAGGAAGAGGATGCCGGGGAACATCTGGGTCGACAGGACGGTCATGGCGAAGAAGTTCCGGCCGCGGAACTTGTACCGGTTGATGGCGTAGGCCGCGAAGATCGCGATCAGCACCGAGCAGACGGTGGCCGCGCCGGAGATGACCAAGCTGTTCAGGAAGTACTTGGCGAGCGGGATGGTCTCCCAGATGTCGAGGAACGGCTGGATCGTCACCGTCGTCGGAATCCACTGCCACACCCCTTGGACGTCCCCGAGGGGTTTCAGCGACGTGGACACCATCACGTACAGCGGCAGCAGGGTGAACAGCGCGAGGAAGCCGAGGACGACGCGGCGGGCCCAGGGGACCCAACGGGGCTCAGACACTGGCCGTCCTCCTCCGGCGGGCGGTCAACGCGAGGTACGCGGCGCTGACCAGCATCAGGAACAGCAGCAACAGCACCGACATGGCGGAGCCGAGACCGAAGTTCCAGGTCACGAACGAACTCTGGTAGATGTGGATGGAGATCAGCGACGCCTCGCGCGGCGCGGACTTCCCGAACAGGACGTACGGGGTGTTGAAGTCGTTGAACGTCCACAGGAACAGCACGAGCAGCAGCACTTGGTTGACCGGCCGCAGCATGGGCTGCGTGATCGCCCGGAACTGGGTCCACCAGCCGGCACCGTCGATCGAGGCCGCTTCGTACAGCTCCCCCGGGATGTTCTGCAGCCCCGCCATGACGATGAGGAACGCGAACGGCCAGTTCCGCCACACCGACACGGTGAGCAGCGACCAGAAGCTGTTGTCCCCGATCAGCCAGAACGAGTGGGTGCCGAGCAGGCTGTTCACCAGGCCGGTGTCGCGCTGGAACATGAACGACCAGGTGATGACGGCGGCGTACATCGGCAGCGCGTACGGAACGAGGAACAGCGTCCGCAGCAGCCCGCGCCCGCGGAAGCTGCGCTGCATCAGGACCGCGGCGGACGTGCCGAAGAGCCAGCAGAAGCCCACCGACAGCACCGTGTACTCGACGGTGATCCCGAACGAGTGCGCCAGCGCCTTGCCCGTGGCGGTGTCGAAGTCGAGGACGAACTTGTAGTTGTCGAGCCCGGCACCCGGGGCTGCCGACCAGTTCCGGATGTAGTACTGGGTCAGCTTGACGAAGCTCATCACGACGCCGACGAGCATCGGGACGACGTGGATGAGCAGTTCGAGCAACAGAGCGGGTAACAGCAGGAGGTACGGGAGGGCCGGCCGGCGGCGGGTGCGCCGCGGGCTTCCGGGCCGGGGGGCTCCGGCCGACTTTGCGGCCGGAGCCCCCCGAACAGCGGTCGTCATTCCGGGTCAGCTCCCGGCCGCGATCTGCTGGTCGGCTTGGGCCAGCTGATCCTTGATCTTGCCTGCCTCGACCGTCCGGCCCGCCGCGACGTCGGCGAACATCGTCTTCATGGCGGTGCCGATCAGCGTCTCGAACTGCGACTCCTGGGGAACCTGCGGCATGGGTTCGGCCGTGGTGCTCAGGACGGACTGGAACACCTTGACGTCCTCGGTCTGGAACGCCGGGTCACTGTAGGCGTCCTGGACGGTGGGCAGCGAGCCGTAGGTCTTGTTCAGCTGCGCCTGCTCGGGCGCCGAGACCATGAACTTGACGAAATCCAGTGCGGCTTGCTGGTTCTTGGTGGACTTGAAGACCGCCAAGTTGATCCCCGCGACGAAGCTGGTGACCTTCCGGCTGTTCGCGGGCGGGGTGGCCGGCAGCGGGATCGGCGCGACGCCGATGTTGGCCAGGTCCGCGCCGATGTTCTTGAACGAACCGGCGGACGCCTGGTTCATGAACATCGCGGCTTTGCCGTCCGCGAGGTCCTTGAGGGACTTGGCGGTGTCGGCGTACTCCGCGTTCGACGGGTTGACGATCTTGTCCTTCTGCATGAGGTCCACGTACTGCTGGACGGCCGCGACGGCCGGGTCCGACGCCAGCTGCGGCTTGCCGTCCGGGGAGAAGAAGTTCGCCCCGTGCTGAGCGCCGAGGATCGCGGCGTGGTGGCTGTTCTCGGTCACCTGGCCTGCCTGAAGCGACAGTCCCCACTGCCCCTTCTGCGGATCGGTGAGCTTCTTGCCGTCCGCGACGAGCTCTTCCCACGTCGCCGGGGGCGCGGTGATACCGGCGTCTTTGAACAGCTTCTTGTTGTAGTAGAGGCCGTAGGCCTGGCCGTAGAGCGGAACGCCCACGGGAGGCTGGCCGCTCGCACCGGTCGCGGCCAGCGAAGGTCCGAGGAACCGGGACTTGCCGCCGACCTTCTCGAGGTTGGCGTCGTCGAACGGCAGGAAAGCGCCGGTCGCCTGGAGCGACGCCGACCACGTGTTGCCGATGTTGAGGACGTCGGGCCCCTGGCCGGAGGTCGTGGCGGCCAGGATCCGGTTGAGCAGATCCGACCAGGGAACGACCTCGAGCTTGACCTTGACGCCGGTGGCCTTCTCGAACTTGTCGAGTTCGGGCTGCAGGACCGCTTTGTCGTTGTCGAGGCTCGTGCCCTGGTTGGAGGCCCAGTAGGTGAGTTCCTTGGGGCCGTCGGCCGATGTGGAGTCCCCGCCGCCGCAGGCGGCGGTGGTGGCGGCGGCCAGCGCCAGGACGAGCGCTGACGCGGTGGTTCTCATTCGCATCTGAAGTCCTCGGGGTGCGCGGACGAGCCACGAAGGGTCTTTGTGACTCAGGACACAGCTTAATTCGCGCCTTGATTTAACTCGTGTGACCAACAAGAGTCAAGGGCGTGAACCGCCTTCGTTCACGCGTGGAAGAAGTGGTTACCGGGAGAATCCAGACCATGACGCAGCGCCAACCGAGCACCGTGGGCGCTCTGGGTCGAGACAACCGCTCGCTCTTGCTGCGGTCGCTGTACTTCAGCGCTCCGGCCAGTCGCCAGGCTCTGGGAGCGGCCACCGGACTGAGTGCGGCCTCGGTCGGCAAAGTGGTGCGCGAACTGGTCGGCGAAGGCATCGTGACCGAGGACGGCTCGCTGGACTCCGACGGCGGGCGGCCGCGAAAGCTGTTGCGCATCGCCCCCGGCTACGGCTTCGTGGTCGGAGTGGACGTCGGCGAAGCGAGGATCCGGATCGGGCTGTTCGACCTGGCGATGACCGAGCTCGCCAAAGCCGACCGGCTCATCGACTCCCGCCGGCACGGTCCGGAAACGGTCGCTTCGCGAATTCTCGCGGGCTTGACCACTGTGCTGACGAAGAGCGCCGTTGCCTCCGACGCAGTGCTCGGAGTCGGCGTGGGCATACCCGGCAGTGCCCGGCGAACGCCCGAGAGGACGGAGAGCCTCAATTGGAACCCCGTTGTCCTCGAACAGCTGCTGGGCAGGGGAACCGACCTGCCGCTGCATTTCGACAGTCGCGCCGGCACCATGGGACGGGCCGAGCTGTGGTTCGGCAGCGGCCGGGAAACGCCCGGCACGGTGGTCGCATTGCTGGGCTCGGACGTGGGAGCCAGTGTCGTTTTCGGAGGCCCCACCACCCACGGCACCTCGACAGGCGTGGGCGAGTTCGGGCACACCGTCCTCGTCGCCGGCGGGCGCACTTGCCGGTGCGGCAGCAAAGGCTGCCTCGAGGCCTACGTCGGCGCCGAGGCGATCCTCGACCGTTTCCGCGAAGCGGGCGGGATCATCCCGGAAGACGCCGACCTGCGACCAGCCCTTACCGCCATCGTCCACGACGACCAGGGAACCGGAGTCCTGACGGAGACTCACCACTACCTCGGCGCGGGTATCGGCGGCCTGATCAATCTGCTCAACCCCGCCCGCGTCGTCCTCGGCGGCTGGGCCGGCTTGCTCCTCGGCCAGCGCAACCTCGACGCGATCCGCGACGCTGCCCGCCGCCACTCGCTGAAGCACTCGTTCGCCACGACAACGATCGACCTGTGCAGCCTCGGCCCGGACGCCGCAACACGCGGTGCCGCCACCCTCCCCCTCGAGCACTTCCTGAACGGCTAAAGCAAGTCAAGCGTGCTTGGAGCAGCTCAGCCTGGCTTTGGCACGGGCCTGTCGGTCGCTCAAGTCGTGGGTGGCCTAGTGAAGACCGGAGAAGGGTAGCAATGGGGCCTTGGAGAAGCTTCTCGCGATCATCACCTCGGCCGACAACGCAGGCCCCGACCAGATACGGAATGCCGGTGATAGTCACCTGGCCGTCCGTTGTCCCCGATCATTCGATCTCGACCGCGCCGCCCCGGGCAGCACCGGGATGCCGTTGCGGCGGCGCAGCGCGGGCTTGGCGAGCGGCGGCCCAGCTCGCCATTACCGCCACCGGCCGCATGACCGGCCCCACGACGAACGTCGAGAAGGCATGGGTCCTCGATCGACATCACCGGCGGCAACTTCCGCTCCGCGTCATCGCTTCGCGGCTGGGCTACGATCGCCCCAGCTTCAAGATCGCGTTCCGCGATCCGTGGGGTAATACTGTGTCCGAGGACCGAGTTGATCTCTAACCCCACCCTGAAGTTCGCCGCTGACCTGCAGCTTGATTGAGCTGCCTCCTGCGGGAATCTCACACGTTTCGTGTTCAAGGCAGGCCCTGTCTGCGCGTCGACGCGGCGGGCCCTCGCCCGAGGCACCCTGGACCGAGCACCTTCGGCGACCCGTGACCGCACCCTCGATGTGGTGCCCGCGACCATGTCCGCGGCGCGCGGGACGTGGCCGGCGCACATTGCCCCGGCTCGCTCGGTAGCCGATAGTTGCGGAGTTCCCCCGGTGTCGTGAGGAGCCCGTCGTGCGCCTGCTCAGCCTGGTGGCCGCTGCCGCCATCGTCGTCGGTGTGGAGGTCGCCGCGCCGGCGCTCCCAGTTGCCTCGGCCGCTCCCTCCTACCTGACCAACGAGGCGACGTTCAGCACCGTCGCCAACGGGTGGGACAAGGTGGAGCGCTACCGCGACACCACACCGGGATTCGCCGACGACCAGTACCCGCCGGACGGACGGGGCAATCAGGACGGGCAGCGGCTGACCTTCTTCGGCGGCGTGGCGCAGCCGTCCTCGTCGCGGTTCCTGCTGTACTCCGCACCCGGCTGGTCGACCGGCGCGAAGGCCACGCCGGTGCTGCTCGTCCACGGTGCCAACGACAACCCCGACCGGGCATGGGCCAACCCGAACGAATCCGGCGGCTTCGGGTGCGGTTCGGCGAGCTGCCCGTCGACCGGGCTGATGCAGTACCTCAGCTCGCGCGGGTACCGGGTGTTCGCCATCGGCTTCGCGCACAAGCAGGGCGAGAACCGCCAGCAGGCACAGCAGGTCGGTGACGCGATCGCGCTGATCAAGTCACGGCTGGGGGTGGGCCAGGTCGATCTGGTCGGCTGGAGCAAGGGCGAGCTGTCCACCCGGATGTACGTCTCCTCGGTGAAGCCCCCGTGGGGCCGGGCCTACGCCGGCGACGTGCGCAAGCTGATCACCCTCGGCGGGCCGAACGGTGGCTACGACTACCCGTTCGCGCACGGCTACGCGCACGACCTGTCGATCTGGCCGGAGTGCGGCGTCGGCATCAACGCGCCGAGCCCGCACACCAGGATGACCTGCTACGGCAGGTACACCTACCACCCGGAACTGTCGATCACCCCCACCGCCGGCTGGGACACCTACCCCGGGCAGCGGCAGATGCTGGCCCGCTTCGACAGCACGTTCGGCGTCGACGGCTCGCAACAGGACTGGTACACGACCTACTACGGCGGCCAGGGCTTCTACACCGACGGGACGGGCATCCAGGCCGCGATCGACGCCGGGTCGATGATCTCTGCCATCCAGTCCGCCGGCACCCCGGCAGGCGTCTCGGTGTACCTGCTGGCCGGCGGCTCGCCCACCATCGTCGGCGTGTTCAACGAGAACCGCGGCCCGAGCGACGGCATCGTGTTCGTGGCCAGCGCGTTGGACAGCACGGGCATCGGCCGCCTCGCCGGGACCGCACTAGTCGGCTCGGTGAACCACCTGCAGCTGGGCTGGGCGTCGGCGTCGATGTCCCAGGTGACGAGCTGGCTGGCGTGAAAGGGACGACTGTGACCACACTCCTCGACGGAATCACCTCGGCGAAGGTGCCGACCGACCGGCTGACCACGCACGTGCTGGAGGTGGCCGGCCGCGAGCACGGCGAGCCGGTGGTGTTCGTCCACGGCAACGTCTCGTCCTCCGCCTTCTGGCAGGATTCGATGCTCGACCTGCCGGAACGGTACCGCCCGATCGCGGTGGACCTGCGCGGCTTCGGCGGCACCGATCCGTTGCCGGTGGACGCGACGCGGGGGGTACGCGACTACGCCGACGACGTGGCCGCCACGCTGGCCGCGCTGGACGTGGCCGCCGCGCACCTGGTCGGCTGGAGCATGGGCGGCGGCGTGGTCCTGCAGCTGCTGCGCGAGCACACCGCACTCGCACGCACCGTGACACTGGTCAACCCGGTCTCACCCTACGGCTTCGGCGGCACCAAAGGCGCGGACGGCGAGCTGGTCGACGCGGCGGGCGGCGGCTCGGGCGGCGGTGGCGGCAACCCGGACTTCGTCGCCCGGCTCAGGGACGGCGACATCTCCGACGAGTCGCCGTTCTCCCCCCGGCAGGTGCTACTGGCCTTCTACGTCAAACCGCCGTTCCACCCCGCCCGCCTCGACGACCTCGTCGAGTCGATGCTCACCACCCGCGTCGGTGACGACCACTACCCCGGCGACTTCACCACGACCGACGCGTGGCCGGGCGTCGCGCCGGGCACCCGTGGCGTGCTCAACACCCTGGCACCCGGCCATTTCCGCCTCGACGACCTCGACACGATCGAGCGCAAGCCCCCGATCCTCTGGGTGCGGGGAGCCGACGACCAGATCGTGTCCGACACGTCCATGTTCGACCTCGCCCACCTCGGCCGGCTCGGTGCGGTGCCCGGCTGGCCGGGCGAGGCCACCCACCCCGCGCAGCCGATGGTCACCCAGACCAGAGCCGTCCTCGACCGCTACGCCTCGGCGGGCGGCCACTACCGCGAGGTGGTCATCTCCGACACCGGCCACAGCCCGCACATCGAGAAGCCGAAGGAGTTCTCAGCGGCGCTGCTCGAGGGGTTGGCCCAGGGCTGAAAAGCATCCGACACCGCCATCCGCCGCCTTGGCGGGATCACGATCGGTCCGCGGGCTGTTGCAGGCCGCGACGCCACTACCGACCTTCCGGCTTCGCCGGGGACCGGCAAGACCTACATCGCCCGGAAGCCGGCGGAGTGGATCGCGAAGTCCGCTGACCGGGTGCGACTGGTGCAGATCCACCCGACCTACTCCTACGAAGACTTCGTCGACGGCTACCGGCCACGGCAGGACGGCAGCGGGTTCGACCTCACCAAAGGACCGCTGCTGCGCATCGCGGAAGAAACAGCCGCGCACCCGGACAACCAATACGTGCTCGTCATCGATGAACTGAACCGGGCGAACGTCGCCCAAGTCTTCGGGGAGCTCTACTTCCTCCTCGAGTACCGCAACGAGTCAGTTAAGCTGCTCTACTGGCACCAACCGGTACAACTGCCGCCGAACTCGACGAACCGGCGGCGCGGCGGGTCAAGCCGTGTCCGGGACGAACCCCAGCATGATCTCGACCTCCAGGTCGCTCACGCTTTGCAAGTCGATGATCCGGCCGAGGTCGGGCACCTCGACTCCCGGCGGGAACCGGTCAGTGTGCTGGAGGCGGTCACGGTCACAGAAATTATG
>NZ_JBSFNC010000150.1:0-21919 GCF_053586895.1 Amycolatopsis sp. NPDC003731
AGCTGGCCTTTGAGGGTGTCGTTGACCGACTCGATGAGCTGGCGGATGGACTTGAGCAGCGGCTCACCGGGATGAGGACGGCGGTTGCGGTAGGACGGCCGGATCAGCCGGACCCCACGCTCGGCCAGGAAACGGTCGAGTTCGCGGGAGACGTAGCCCTTGTCGGCGATGATCAGCAGACCTGGACGGTCGGTGAGCAGGTGGGGCTCGTGGTCGCAGATGGCCATGAGCACCTGCCGCTCGTCGACCTTGGGGTCGGCCAGCGCCCAGGCCACCGGCACCCCGGCCGGGGTGCAGACCAGATGCAGACGCAAGCCCCAGAACCAGCGGGAGTGTGAGCGGCAGAAGCCGTATTTGGCCCACCCGGCCAGCTCTGAGCGTTTGACTGTGGGCCGGGATCGGCCGCACTCGACCGGGGTGGAGTCGACGATCCAGGTGGTGTCGGTCCACAGGTCGGTGTCGGTCGCCAGCCAGCGCATGACGAGCTTGATCAGCGGTAACGCGGCACGCAGGCGGCGGTTGTAGCCGGACTGGCCGGGCAGGTAGCGGAACGCCCCAGGCATCCGGGCGGGCAGGAACCGCAGCCAGCGGGCCTCGGAGGTGAAACCCAGGAGCGCCTGGGCCACGGCCAGGGTGACCAGTTCGGCGTCGGTGAGCTTCGGCGGCCTGCCCACCCGCCGCCTGCCGGCGAGGTGGTCGTCGATCTTGACGTAGAGTGCGGTGAGAAGGGTGTTCAGGTCTGTCGTCACAAACGGATCTTGGACACCCTTCGTCCGTCTCCGGTCACCACCCAGACTTACGCATTACTCGTCTAGACCCGCTTCGCGGCCAGCCGGTCAGCCCGTGGCCATCGCACGTTCGTGGCCCACCCGAAGCGCTCGAAGGCCCAGATCACCCGAGCCGAAACATCCACCTGACCCCGCAGCACCCCGTGCCGCGCGCAAGTGGGATCCGCGTGGTGCGAGTTGTGCCACGACTCGCCCATCGACAGCAACGCCAGCGGCCAGAAGTTCGCCGCCTTGTCGCGGCTGGCAAAAGGCCTCTCCCCGATCAAGTGGCACACCGAGTTCACCGACCACGTCACGTGGTGCAGGAACGCGATCCGGACCAGTCCCGCCCAGAAGAACGCCGTCACCACGCCCCACCAGGACCACGACAGCAGCCCGCCCAGCACGGCCGGCAGGGCCAGGCTCACCGTGATCCACAGCCAGAAGTACCGGTTGACCCAGCGCACGTCCGAGTCCGCCACCAGGTCCGGGGCGAAGCGGTCCGCGTTGGTCACCTCGCGGCCGAACATCCAGCCCATGTGGGCGTGCCAGAAGCCGCGCAGCAGCGCCGACGGGGAGGTGCCGAACAGCCACGGGGAGTGCGGGTCGCCCTCGCGGTCGGCGAACGCGTGGTGGCGGCGGTGGCTCGCCACCCAGAAGATCACCGAACCCTGGACCGCCATGCTGCCCGCGATCGCCAGCACCACCCGCAGGGGCCGCGAGGCTTTGAACGCGCCGTGGGTGAAGTAGCGGTGGAAGCCGACCGTCACGCCGAGCGTGGCGAACGTGTAGAACGCCGCCGCGAGGATCAGGTCGATCCAGCTCATGCCCCAGCCCCACACCAGGGGGACCGCGATCAGGAGCGCCGCGAACGGCACCAGCAGGAAGGTCTTGAGCACGATCATCTCGCCGGTGCCGCGGCGGTGGGAGGTCAGCGGCTTGGGCGCGGTGCGCGACGTCATGGCGCGAACAGTAACCCACGAGCCGGACACCCACGCCGACGCGGAGTTAAGGCCGCGTTGCCGTCAGGCGGCCGTGAGCTCCTTCGGCGCCGCCGTCAGCGAGGTCACCGGGCCGCGGTCGCGGCTGCCCACCCACAGCGAGGCCGTCGCGATGATGACCGCCATCGCGCCCAGGACGTGGAACGACACCATCGCCTCCGGCACGCCCAGCGCGTACTGCAGCGAACCGAGGCCGCCCTGCGCGACGGCGACCACCCAGACCACCGTGTAGCGCTGCCAGAGGCTCTTGGGGGCGCCGACGCGCAGCAACTGGAGGCCGAACACCGCGAGCAGCAGCAGGTAGAGCACCAGCAGGCCGCCGTGGACCTGGGCGAGCGCCTCGACCGGGGCGTCCAGGCGGTGGGTGTTGATGTCGCCGCTGTGCGGGCCGGCGCCGGTCACCGTGGTGCCCGCCGCGAGCACGAGCCACATCACGGCGGCGAGCAGGACCAGGATCGTGCGGCCGGCCGGCGGGACCAGCAGCCGCGGGGTCTCGTCGCCTTCGCGGAACGCGCGCAGCAGGAGGACGGCCAGCCAGACGAGCGGGGTCGTCGCGAGGAAGTGGATCGCGACCGTCCACCACTCCAGCTTCGCGAGCACGGTCAGGCCGCCGACGACGGCCTGCAGCACGACGCCGCCGGGCATCGTCCAGGCCAGCTTGACCAGGCGCTTGCGCTCCGGGTGGTCGATCTGCACGCGCCACGCCGTGATGACCGCGACGGCGGCGATGAGGATGACGACGCCGGTCAGGAGCCGGTTGCCGAACTCGATCCACTGGTTGAGGGCGTCGATCCCGGAGTCGTGCTTCGGGACGAGGCTGCCGGCCACGCACTGCGGCCAGGTCGGGCAGCCGAGCCCGGACCCGGTGACGCGCACGATGGAGCCGGTGACGCCGATCAGCGCCTGCGCGAGGACCGCGGCGATCCCGACGGCCCGCTGCACGGCGGCGGAGGGAAACGGCAGACGGGCGACGAGGCTGGTGAACGGCACGGCATCGATGGTAGAGCGCGCGGAAAACGCGCTTTCGGCAGGTCCGGACGCCCAGAACGGGAAGACGCCCGCAAGGGACCTAGGTCACGCGAAGGCTGGGACTCAGGTGAGTTTCGTCGTCCGTGCGGCCACCGCGCCCGCGACCACCGCCCACACGGCCAGCACCAGCATGGGGCCGGGCGCGAACGAACCGTCCACCAACGCCGCGCGCATGCCCTCCGCCAGTGCTCCCGACGGCAGTAGTTCCACCACCCGCGCCAGTCCCGAAGGCAGCGACGACGGCGCCAGCAGGATCCCGCCCGCCAGCAGCAGGACGAACCACACGATGTTCGCCAGCGCCAGGACCGCCTCGGCCCGCAACGCCCCGCCCAGCAGGACGCCCAGCGCTCCGAACGCCAGCGTCCCGAGCACCAGCAACAAGATCGCCGAGAAGAGCCCGGCCAACGAAGGCGACCAGCCGAGGAACGCCGCCACCACGCCGATGATCACCGACTGCAGCACCACGACCACCAACGCCGCCGCCAGGCGGCCCGCCACCAGCAGCCACCGCGGCAACGCCGTCGCCGAGAGGCGCTTCAGCACCCCGTAACGGCGGTCGAAGCCCAGGGCGATCGCCTGGCCGGTGAACGCCGAGGACATCACCGCCAGCGCCAGGATGCGCGGGGTGATCCAGTCCACTCGCGGCACGGACCCCAGCGAAGACGCCGGGAGGATGTCCAAAAGGGACAACCCGATCAGCAGCGCCAGCGGGATCAGCAGCGTCAGCAGCACCTGCTCGCCGTGGCGCAACGTCAAGCTGACCTCGACGCGCGCGTGCGTGCGCAGCATCCGGCCCAGCGATCCCCGCCCGGGCGCCGGGGTGAACGTCCCCGGAGCAAACGTCATGCCCGCAGCTCCCGTCCGGTCAGCTCCAGGAAGACCTCTTCCAGGGTCCGCTTGCCGACCTGCAGTTCCTCCGGCAGCACGCCCTGCTGGGCGCACCACGCCGTGACCGTCGACACCACCTGGGGGTCGACCGAACCGACCACCGTGTAAGTGCCCGGCGCCGACTCGCGCACCGCGTAGCCCTCCGGCAGCGCCGCGGTCAGCAACGCCGTGTCGAGCCGCGTGCGGGCCTTGAACCGCAGGCCCGCGCTGCCCGTTTCGTCCGTCGTCAGCGACTGCGGTGCGCCCGACACCACGACCTTGCCGTGGTCCACGATCACCACCGTGTCGGCCAGCGCCTCGGCCTCTTCCATCAGGTGCGTGGTCAGCAGCACCGAGACGCCGTCGCCGCGCAACGCCGAGAGCAGGTCCCACACCAGGCGGCGGGCCTGCGGGTCCATGCCCGCGGTCGGCTCGTCGAGGAACACCAGCTCCGGCCGGCCGACCAGGGCGCACGCCAGGGAAAGCCGCTGCTGCTGGCCGCCGGAGAGGCGCTTGAACGGCGTGCGGCGGACCGGCGTCAGGCCGAGGACGTCCAGCAGCCACGCCGGGTCCAGGGGCGAAGCCGCGCAGGAGGCCACCAGGCGCAGCATCTCGTCCGCCCGGACACCCGGGTACGCGCCGCCGCCCTGGGGCATGATGCCGACGCGGGGACGCAGCGCCGAAGACTCGCGGACCGGGTCGAGGCCGAGCACGCGCACCGAGCCCGCGTCAGGCTTCGAAAAGCCTTCGCAGAGCTCGACGGTGGTCGTCTTGCCGGCCCCGTTCGGGCCGAGCAGGGCGAGCAGGGTGCCGCGCTCCATCCGCAGGTCGAGGCCGTCGACCGCGCGGGTGGAGCCGTAGCTTTTGACCAGCCCGCTGATCTCGACGGCAGGGACACTCACATCGGGTCACGATACGGCGTCGACCGGTTCGGGCACCCGCGGGGACGGCTTGGCGAGCAACACGGGAGCCAGCCGCCGCACGATCAGCAGCCCGCCGCCGCAGACGACGATCGCCGCGACGTAGGCGAACGGCAGCACGTACGGGCGGCCGTCGAAGGTGCTGCCGGTCGGGGGGAGCAGGAACGGCAGGGCCGCGCTGATCACCGTCGCCGCGACGCGGAAGCGGGACGTCCCGGCCGCGGCGGCGAGCGGGATCACCGCCCACAGCACGTACCACGGCTGCAGGTTGATCTGCAGGATCATCACCGCGCCGAGGGCGACGCCGAGCCCGATGATCGGCCGGTAGCGCCACTTGAAGCTGTCCCAGAGGAACTTGAACGTGATCGCCAGGGCGACGAGGTAGCCGAGCACGCCGAGGATCGGCACCAGCGCGTCGGTGTGGTTGCCCAGCCCGAGCGCGATGCCGAGGACGCCGGAGAGGTTGGCCAGCTCGGCGGTGGGGGAGATCCAGGAGCGGACCAGGCCGGGCGTGTTGAACGTCGCCCCGACCCAGCCGAAGCCGAGGCCGGTGCCGAAGCAGACGACGACCAGGACCACGCCGAACCACAGCGCCATCGGGGCGCCGGCCACGAACAGGTCCTTGAGCCGGCCGTGCCAGCGCCGCGCCACCATCACGGCGAAGAACGGCAGCGCGAACACCGCGGGCAGCTTGACCGCGACGCCGAGGGTGATGATCGCGACCCCGAGCCCGATGTAGAGCAGTTCGCCGCGGGCCAGCGGGGGTGGCGTGTCGCCCTTCACCCGGATCGGCAGCCGCCGGATGCCGATCTCCAGCCCGGCCAGCATCAGGCCGACGGCGAGCGCGTCGTTGTGGGCGCCGGCGACGAAGTGGAAGATCAGCAGCGGGTTCAGCGCGCCGAGCCACAGCGCGGTCGCGGGCTGGACGCCGAACCGGCGCGCCAGCCGCGGCAGGGCCCACACGATGAGGACCACGCCGGCCAGCGCCAGCACCCGCTGCAGCAGCACGCCGACCGCGATGCTGTTGCCCGCCAGGGGCGCCAGCCAGCCGCCGAGGCGGAGCACCAGCGGCCCGTACGGCGCCGGCGTCTCGCGCCACATGTTCGACACGCCCGCGGTGAACGGGTCGGCGACGCCGAGCGCCTGCGCCGGGCCGAGGACGTACGGGTCCATCCCGCGGTGCACGATCTCGCTCTGCGCCAGGTAGCTGTAGACGTCGCGGGAGAACAGCGGCGGGATGACCAGCAGCGGCAGCACCCACAGCGCGGTGGTGCGCGCGAGCTGGCCCTGCGACGCCAGCCGCGCGCGGCTGGGCTGGGCGAACCGGCCGAGCATCAGCCAGCTCAGCACCAGGATGCCCATCCCGGAGATGGCGATGGCCAGCGACACCGTCGGGATCCGGGTGAACAGCCGCAGCACCGGGATCTCCTGCACCGGGTTGATCACCGGGGCGGCGCCGGCGCCGAGGGAGCCGAGCGCGAGGAACAGCGAGCCGACCGTGCCGAAGCGGCGGACGACGTTCAGCCCGCGCTGCTCGGCGGCCTCCAGGGGGAGCGGTTCGCGGGGGCGGACGGGCGAGAGCGTCACCGGGTGGGCACTCCCGGTTTCGAGCCGTGCCACTTGCTGTTCCTGTTCGCCCACTGCCACGCGTGCAGGGTATCGGTCGCCTGGCGAGTGAGTCGGGTCACTGCCGGACACCCCGCCTTTGCCGATCACCCGGAAATAAGACACACTTGTGTTGTGAAAAAGACGGAGGCGGGTGACCAGGCGGGCGGCGACATGCCCCGCGCCGCGCAGCCGCACGTCCCGTCGCAGGTCAGCGCCGAGGGCAAGACCCGCCACGAGGTCGCCCGGCTGCTGCTGGAACAGGGTCCCATGACCGCCGTCGTGGTCGCCGAGCAGCTCGGGATCAGCCCCACCGCCGTCCGGCGGCACCTGGACGCGCTGCTCGCGGACGGCGAAGCCGAGACGAGGGACGCGCCGCGCCGCGGACCCCGCGGCCGGGGCCGTCCGGCGAAGCTCTTCCTGCTCACCGAGCCCGGCCGCGCCCGGTTCGGGCACGCCTACGACGACCTGGCCGTCTCCGCGATCCGCTTCCTGGCCGAGCACGCCGGGGAGGACGCCGTGCGCGCCTTCGCCGAGCAGCGCATCGAGAAGCTCGTCGGCCCGCACCGCGCCGCGATCACCGAACCGGGTGAGCCGGCGACGCGCGCGGAGGCCCTCGCGGCCGCGCTGAGCAGGGAAGGCTACGCTGCGTCGACCCGCCAGGTCGGCGCCCCGGCTCCTGGTCAGAACGTGGGCGCGCAGCTCTGCCAGCACCACTGTCCGGTCGCCCACGTCGCCGCGGAGTTCCCGCAGCTGTGCGAGGCCGAGACGGAGGCGTTCGCGCAGCTGCTGGGCACCCACGTCCAGCGGCTGGCGACCATCGCACGCGGGGACTCCGCGTGCACCACCCACGTACCCGTCACGGCGGGTCAGCCGGCCCATCCCGAGCCGGCCAGAACGGTGTCCCCCGAGGGGCACACAGCACGGATCCCGAATGGAGGGAAACCCGCATGACTGCCGCTGCCGAGCAGCGCACTCCCACCACCGCGCCACTGAGCCAGGAAGAGACCATCGAGTCCCTTGGCAAGTACGCGTTCGGCTGGGCGGACTCCGACGAGGCGGGCGCCAGCGCCCGTCGCGGGCTGAACGAGGACGTCGTCACCGACATCTCCTCGAAGAAGTCCGAGCCGGAGTGGATGCGCGAAGCGCGACTGAAGGCGCTCAAGCTCTTCGAGAAGAAGCCCATGCCCAACTGGGGGGCCGACCTCTCCGGGATCGACTTCGACAACATCAAGTACTTCGTGCGGTCCACGGAGAAGCAGGCCACCTCCTGGGAGGACCTGCCCGAGGACATCAAGAACACGTACGACAAGCTCGGCATCCCCGAGGCGGAGAAGCAGCGCCTCGTCGCCGGCGTCGCCGCGCAGTACGAGTCCGAGGTCGTCTACCACCAGATCCGCGAGGACCTGGAGGAGCAGGGCGTCCTGTTCCTGGACACCGACTCCGCGCTCAAGGAGCACCCGGAGCTGTTCCAGGAGTACTTCGGCTCGGTCATCCCGGCCGGTGACAACAAGTTCTCCGCGCTGAACACGGCGGTGTGGTCCGGCGGCTCGTTCATCTACGTGCCGAAGGGCGTGCACGTCGAGATCCCGCTGCAGGCCTACTTCCGGATCAACACCGAGAACATGGGCCAGTTCGAGCGCACCCTGATCATCGTCGACGAAGGTGCGTACGTGCACTACGTCGAGGGCTGCACGGCGCCGATCTACCAGTCCGACTCGCTGCACTCGGCGGTCGTGGAGATCATCGTCAAGAAGGGCGCCCGCTGCCGCTACACGACCATCCAGAACTGGTCGAACAACGTCTACAACCTGGTCACCAAGCGCGCCAAGTGCGAAGAGGGCGCGACCATGGAATGGATCGACGGCAACATCGGTTCCAAGGTGACGATGAAGTACCCGTCGGTGTTCCTCATGGGCGAGCACGCCAAGGGCGAGGTCCTGTCGGTCGCGTTCGCGGGCGAGGGCCAGCACCAGGACGCGGGCGCCAAGATGGAGCACCTCGCGCCGTACACCTCCTCGACCATCGTGTCGAAGTCGGTGGCGCGCGGCGGCGGCCGCACCTCCTACCGCGGCCTGGTCCGCGTGGCGAAGCGGGCGCACCACTCGCGCTCCAGCGTCGTCTGCGACGCGCTGCTGGTGGACACCATCTCGCGCTCGGACACGTACCCGTACGTGGACATCCGCAACGACGAGGTGTCGATGGGCCACGAGGCCACGGTGTCCAAGGTCAGCGAGGACCAGCTGTTCTACCTGATGTCGCGCGGTCTCGACGAGGCCGAGGCGATGGCGATGATCGTGCGCGGCTTCGTGGAGCCGATCGCCCGTGAGCTGCCGATGGAGTACGCGCTCGAGCTGAACCGCCTGATCGAGCTCCAGATGGAAGGGTCCGTCGGCTAGTCATGTCGGTTACCGAGAACAACGTTTCGGAAGCTCTTCGCGAGGGGGCGGTCATCCCGGCCGCCTCCCGCGCGGAGCGCTTCACCTCCTACGACGTCGAGGCCTTCGAGGTCCCGGGCGGTCGTGAGGAGAACTGGCGCTTCACGCCGATGAAGCGCCTTCGCGGCCTGCACGACGGCAGCGCCACCGCCACCGGCGAGATCACGCTCGAGGCCGAAGCCGCGCCCGAGCTGAAGATCGAGACCGTCGGCCGCGACGACGAGCGGCTCGGTGCCGCCGGCGTCCCGAGCGACCGGATCGCCGCGCAGGCGTACTCGTCCTTCACCAAGGCCACCGTCGTGACGGTGCCGAAGGAGACGAAGGCGTCGAAGCCGTCCGTGCTGCGGATCCACGGCCCGGGCGAGGGCCAGGTCGCCTACGGGCACCTGCAGGTCCGCGCCGAGGCGTTCGCCGAAGCCGTCATCGTGCTCGACCACGTCGGCTCCGGCACCTACGCCGACAACGTCGAGTTCGTCATCGGCGACGGCGCCAAGGTCACCGTGGTCAGCGTCCAGGACTGGGCCGACGACGCCGTGCACGTCTCCGAGCAGCACCTGAAGCTGGGCCGCGACGCCGCGCTGCGGCACACCGTGATCACCCTGGGCGGTGACCTGGTCCGCGTCTCGCCGACGGCGACCTTCGCCGACAAGGGCGGCGACGTCGAGATGCTCGGCGTCTACTTCGCGGACCGGGGCCAGCACCAGGAGCACCGCCTCTTCGTCGACCACGCGGTGCCGAACTGCAAGTCGCGCGTGATGTACAAGGGCGCCCTGCAGGGCGACGACGCGCACACGGTGTGGATCGGCGACGTCCTGATCCGCGCGGCCGCCGAGGCCACCGACACCTACGAGCTCAACCGCAACCTGGTGCTCACCCCCGGGGCGCGCGCGGACTCGGTGCCGAACCTCGAGATCGAGACCGGCGAGATCGAAGGTGCCGGCCACGCGAGCGCGACGGGAAGGTTCGACGACGAGCAGTTGTTCTACCTCCAGTCGCGCGGAATCGCCGAAGAAGCCGCGCGGCGCCTGGTCGTGCGCGGGTTCTTCCACGAGATCCTGGTCAAGATCGACGTCCCCGAGGTGCGCGAGCGCCTCGAAGCCGCGATCGAGGCCGAGCTCGAAGCCGTCGGTGCCTGACCGCCCTCTCTGACTTAGGAAACGAAGAAATGGCTACCCTGGAAATCAAGGACCTCCACGCCTCGGTCACGACCGACGAGGGCGCCAAGGAGATCCTCAAGGGCGTCAACCTGACCATCAAGTCGGGCGAGACGCACGCGATCATGGGCCCGAACGGCTCGGGCAAGTCCACGCTGTCCTACGCGATCGCCGGTCACCCCAAGTACGAGGTCACCTCGGGCGAGGTCCTGCTCGACGGTGAGAACGTGCTCGAGATGAGCGTCGACGAGCGCGCCCGCGCCGGCCTGTTCCTGGCCATGCAGTACCCGGTCGAGGTGCCCGGCGTGTCCATGTCCAACTTCCTCCGCACCGCGGCCACCGCGGTCCGTGGCGAGGCCCCCAAGCTGCGCCACTGGGTCAAGGAGGTCAAGGAGGAGATGGGCAAGCTCGAGATCTCGCAGGAGTTCGCCGAGCGCTCGGTCAACGAGGGCTTCTCCGGCGGCGAGAAGAAGCGCCACGAGATCCTGCAGCTGGCGCTGCTCAAGCCGAAGTTCGCCATCCTCGACGAGACCGACTCCGGCCTCGACGTCGACGCCCTGCGCGTCGTCTCCGAGGGCGTGAACGCGCACAAGGCTTCGAGCGAGGTCGGCGTCATGCTGATCACGCACTACACCCGGATCCTGCGGTACATCACGCCGGACTTCGTGCACGTCTTCGCCGACGGCAAGATCGTCGAGTCGGGCGGCAAGGAGCTCGCGGACGAGCTGGAGGAGAACGGGTACGTGAAGTACACCGGCAAGACCGAGCCCGCCGCGGTCTGACCCCGTTCCGTTACACCGAGAAGAGAGGAGTCGGCCCGATGACCACCACCTCGGCCGGTTCTTTGCCACTCGACGTGGCTGGCCTGCGGGCCGACTTCCCCATCCTGTCGCGCACCGTCCGCGACGGGAAACCCTTGGTGTACCTGGACTCCGGGGCGACGTCGCAACGCCCGGCGGCCGTGCTCGACGCCGAACGGCACTACGTCGAGACGTCGAACGCGGCCGTCCACCGCGGTGCGCACCAGCTGTCCGAAGAAGCGACCGACGCCTACGAGTCCGCGCGGGCGAAGATCGCCGAATTCGTCGGCGCCGACCCCGAGGAACTGGTGTTCACCAAGAACGCCACCGAGGGCATCAACCTGGTCGCCTACTCGTTCGGCAACGCCGCCACCGCGGGCCCGGAAGCCGCGCGGTTCGTCGTCGGCCCGGGTGACGAGATCGTCGTCACCGAGATGGAGCACCACGCGAACCTCGTGCCGTGGCAGCAGCTGTGCCAGCGCACCGGCGCGACGCTGAAGTGGTTCAAGGTCACGCCGGAGGGCCGGCTCGACCTGTCCGATGTGGACGAACTGATCACGCCGCGCACCAAGGTGGTCGCGTTCGCGCACCAGTCGAACGTGCTCGGCACGGTCAACCCGGTCTCGCTGCTGGTCGAGAAGGCGAAGGCGGTCGGCGCGTTCACCGTGCTGGACGCCTGCCAGTCGGTGCCGCACTTCCCGGTGAGCTTCCACGAGCTCGGCGTCGACTTCGCCGCGTTCTCCGGGCACAAGATGCTCGGCCCGTCCGGCATCGGCGTCCTCTACGGGCGCACCGAGCTGCTGTCGGCCATGCCGCCGTTCCTCACCGGCGGGTCGATGATCGAGATGGTCCGGATGGAGGGCTCGACCTTCGCGCCGCCGCCGCAGCGGTTCGAGGCCGGCGTCCCGATGACGTCGCAGGCCATCGGCCTCGGCGCGGCCGTGGACTACCTCTCGGCCGTCGGCATGGACCGCATCGCCGCGCACGAGAAGGAACTGGCCGCGGCGGCGCTGGAAGGCATCGGCGCGATCCCGGGTGTCCGGATCATCGGGCCGACCGACCTGGCGGACCGCGGCGCGACCGTGTCGTTCGTGATCGACGGCGTGCACCCGCACGACGCCGGCCAGGTGCTCGACAGCCTCGGCATCGCCGTCCGGGTCGGCCACCACTGCGCGTGGCCGCTGCACCGGGCCTGCCACGCGCAGGCCACCGTGCGGGCGTCGTTCTACCTGTACAACGACCTGTCCGAAGTGGACGCCCTCGTCGCGGGCATCCGCGAGGCGCAGAAGTTCTTCGGGGTGGGGCAGTGAACCTGGAGAGCATGTACCAGGAGATCATCCTGGACCACTACAAGAACCCGCACGGGCGCGGCCTGCGTGACCCGTTCGACGCCGAGTCGTTCCAGGTCAACCCGACCTGCGGCGACGAGGTGACGCTGCGGGTCAAGGTCGAGGACGGGAAGGTCGCCGACGTCTCCTACGACGGCCAGGGCTGCTCGATCAGCCAGGCCTCGACGTCGGTGCTGACCGACCTCGTCGTCGGCCACACGATCGAGGAGGCGTTCACCACCATGGACGCCTTCGTGGAACTGATGCAGGGCAAGGGAAAGGTCGAGCCGGACGAGGACGTGCTGGAGGACGGGGTCGCCTTCGCGGGCGTCGCCAAGTACCCCGCCCGCGTGAAGTGCGCCCTCCTCGGCTGGATGGCTTTCAAGGACGCCGTCGCCCGGACGAGCAGTGGAGCTGAAAAGGCATGACTGAAGAAACCGCCACTCGTGAGGGGCGCACCGCCGCCGACCTCGACGCCGAGACCACCGCCAAGCAGGACCTCGACCTCGCCAAGATCGAGGACGTCGAAGAGGCCATGCGCGACGTCGTCGACCCGGAACTCGGGATCAACGTCGTCGACCTCGGCCTCGTCTACGACATCCGCGTCGAGGCCGACAACACCGCGACCCTCGACATGACGCTGACCTCGGCGGCCTGCCCGCTGACCGACGTCATCGAGGACCAGACGAACGCCGCGCTCACCAGCGGCGGGCTGGTCAAGGACTTCCGGATCAACTGGGTCTGGATGCCGCCGTGGGGCCCGGAGAAGATCACCGAGGACGGCCGCGAGCAACTGCGCGCCCTCGGATTCACCGTCTGAGTTATTCTTCGCCGAGCGGGTCACCCTTCCGGGTGGCCCGTTTTGCGTATAACGACATATACCAGGCGACAGCGTAGAGCCCGAGTGCGGCGAAGAACCCACTGACGGCGCCGGTGACGGCGAGGTAGGTGGCGTTGCCGAAGACGCCGGCGGGGGTCATCGGGTCGTGCTCGGCCAGGAACGGCAGGGTTTCGGCGAGCACGCCGGTCACGACGCCGGCGACGAGGAAGGCCGTGGCGGCCGTGGGGTACCGGCTGCGCGGCGGTGCGGGCCGGGCCGGGGCGTGGTGGTACCAGCGGACCAGCCACCACGCCAGGACCGCCGCGCCGGCGATCGTGCTGACCAGCTGGATCAGGCGTCCGACGTCGACGCCGGTGACGAGCGGGATCCGCAGGAAGGCGAACCCGCCGCTCTCGTGCGTGAAGGCGTCCCAGCCGACGTGTGTGAGCGCGCCGAGGACGAGCGACAGCGCGATCCAGCCGGGCCGCCAGTTGAAGTGGCGCGGGAGCCGTTCGGCGAGGGGCTCGGGCGCCAGCGCCAGCAGCGGCCGCTTGAGGAGGACGTGGAACACGGCCAGCAGGAGCAGGGCGATGAGCGGGTCGAGCCAGAGGGCCGAGGCGAATTCGTGGGTCTTGCTCAGGCCGATATCGGGCAGCGGCCGCGGGACGAACCAGAAGACGTCCGGCGCGACCGACCCGGCGACGAGCGCCGAGGGCGCCAGCGGCCGCCTCGCCAGGGGCAGCACGGCGGCGGGATGACTGAGCGTGAACGGCACGGGAGCTAGTATCCCGGGGTGGTCCTCCGGTCGATCGTCCTGTTCCTCGCGGCGGCGGTGTGCGAGATCGGCGGAGCGTGGCTGGTCTGGCAGGGCGTCCGCGAACACCGAGGCTGGCTGTGGATCGGCGGGGGAGTGCTGGCCCTGGGTGTGTACGGCTTCGTGGCGACACTCCAGCCGGACGCCCACTTCGGCCGCATCCTCGCCGCGTACGGCGGCGTGTTCGTCGCGGGGTCGCTGGCGTGGGGGATGGTGGCGGACGGTTACCGGCCGGACCGCTACGACGTGCTCGGCGCGCTGCTGTGCCTCGCGGGGGTCGCGGTGATCATGTACGCGCCTCGGGCGGGGTAAGGCATGAGTCATACGCCTAACGGCCCTCGCGACCTGGTCAAGCCGCCACCTTCAGTTGCTTCTTTACCCATTTGAGAAGAATCTCTTTTTGCTTTGGATCCAAATTCGACTTGGACAGTGCGGTTTCGGCTTCGTCGATAAAAACGAAGTTCATTCGCGCGATGAACACAGCTTCAAGTGCATCGAGTGGACCCAGTCGGAGTGAAGCGACTTGATCTGCGCTGTAGTCGGAGATGATCCAGTCTTCGGTTTCTATGTAGTAGCACAGTAAGAATGCGGCGCCCAAGGAGGCGTTGATGTCTTCCAGTAGGTAGCTTTCCTTGTTGCCCACCTCATGCGCTGAGTATCCGGAACTGCCGTCTTCCGGCTCCATGAAGACCGACTTAAGAATGAGATCCTCGAGATCGCTTCGCGTTCCCCATTCCGAGTCAAGCCTGAACCAGAAATCCTGCTCAGATAGGCTTTCACCGATGAGTTTCAGGCAATTTTTGATGTCGTCGGATGAATAGCCTTCGCTGTCCGCTATGGCGCTGAAGCCGAGGTAGCCGCGGAGTATCGTTTCCGCGAAGGCGGGCCAGCGAAAATCCTTGGTGGCGTCCGGGAAGGGAGAAGTTGTGCACACCAGAGCGTCTACGCTCGCATATTTGAGGAGCTCGACCAGGGAGATGAGACGCGAGCGAGCGGCCATGATTGGAACCCAGAAGCTGACTGCTGACCAGTACTTCACTCTTTCGCTTACCAGATTGGCCACCTCGACTTCTTCGTGCCAGTCGAACTTGTAGCTGTCCGCCACTTGCTCGGGCGAAAATGTCTTCGAATGTTCAGCGGCGAGCTCGGGAAGAGCCTTCAGCGAGGCAATGAGCAGAAACGCTCGTGCTCCGATCTCGGCTGATGGGTGGTGAAGAAGTGTCTTGGAGTAGCTGACCACTTCCAAAGGTACGACCGACTTCAAGGTTCCCTCAAAAGATATCATTCTGAAAAGGGGCTCGAATACATGTGGCGGACCAAAGATTCGCCACTCTTCATCGTCGCCTTGGTGCCCGATGCTGTGGCGGCGATCGAAGTCTTGCTGCGTTTCGTCCTCGTATGCCATGAAAGAGGGCATCTCGGACATGGACGGTATTCCTTCGAGGAAAAGATCGATGCAAGCCCGGACTAGTCGTCGGCAAGTCGTTGTCTTGATATAGAGACCGTCAAGATTTCGAGATGCGAATGAGAGGAGGTTTGTTCTTGTAAATATGTTCACTTGCGTGAGGCTGTCGAGCAAAAGATTAACAGTCTTGTCGGCGGCGTCACTGTAGCTGCCGTCCAGCTTTTGGATGGCCAACTGGCTGACTATGTCCCAACTGCCCTCGTATAGCCTGGGTGCCAGTTGCTTCCACAGCTTTACCGGTGAGGGGTTGCACTTGACGAGTTCACAAGCTGCGAAATATTCAAGGAAAGTTCGATGTGTGAATTTGTAGATCTCTTCCCGTTTTGATTCGGATGTGCCGACATCCGTAAGTATCCAGGTTCGCCCGCTCCAGAGCTTAAGCAGTTTTGTCGCTGCCGTTTCTGCGTCTTCAATATTTTCGTACCTACGCTGCCAAAACCGTGTAAGGCGACGCTTCAAGGTGCTTCGAGGAATCCCTTTGGCGTGGTCGGTCGACGTATATGCCCAGAGTGCTACGTCCTGAAGCGCAGCTTTGGCGTCCGCTCTCAGAGGTCGGCTGCTTGACACCCCGCGTCCAGCATCCCATCTTTCGAAAAGCATCTCTGCGCATTTTTCATATAGATCAGCGCGGTCTTCCGGAATTGTTCTGATGCCGCGATACACGTTGCACAGCAGTCCCAGCATGAGAGCGTTTTGTCGTATGTCTGCAACGGACTGAGACTCGTGCAAGAACGATGAAGTCAGTCCCCTGTGCTCGTCTTTCGTTAAATTCTTGTCAATCGAAAACCAGTTCTTCGCATACTCGGCGACGTCTGTGTCGGAGAAGTTCATCAAGCATAGTGTGGAGAAGTTCTTGGGGCTTACCGGGGCTTCGTCGTATCCGACGGTTCGCGACGTCACGATTATCGTGGTAGCTGTGTAAAGATTGGAGAAATTCTCGATTATCGAGACCATCTCGCGGCGGCGAGTCACGTCGATCAGTTCATCCAGTCCATCGAACATCACCAAGCCGCGACCGCTCAAGAAGATGTATTCCAAAATCTCAGGTTTGACTATCAAATGATATGATTCGTTCAGGTGTCTCGCTAAAAATTCTATCAGAGAGCATCCTCTGGCTCGCTTGGCCTCCTCGTAGGAGCGCATCGTAACGATGAACGGCACTGCGTTGCCATAGGAATTACCGTCGTTCCGAGAGAACTCGTAGGCAAGTTTCTGGGTCAGGGTTGATTTTCCCGCGCCTGGGTCGCCCAGGATGACCGTGCGGTAGGCGGAAGAAATCATCTGCGTGAATGTTAATGCACTATTGGCCGGGTAGAATCGCGAATCTGTTCGTCCTCCGATTCTTCTTTCGAATCGAGGGACTACATAATGTGGATTGATGGGTACTCTGGTTTGCACGTCGAAGTAGGCCGGCACGAGCTCGTTCGTGCGGTTGCTCAATGCGGGTCGGTACGCCTCGATGAACTGTTTGACCTTGATGAGGTCAACAGATTCGAACTGGAGAAAGCGCACGTTTCGTGCAGCTGCTCGCGTCAAGACCCCGGAGTTCTTGTCGCTGACTGCTCGATCGGCCAGTTCTCCGTGAAGTCTTGGATTGGACTGGAATACCTTATTGGATGCTTCGTGAAGCGTGCGTGCGACAATCTTCACCAATGGTAGCGCGCTTGCTTCGGCGGACGGCGCGGACAGATTGCCGGTGAGCTGCAGTAATGTGCTGAACAGTTCCTTGTGGTCCGCCTCCGTGCGATCGTACCCTTTGGCAAGTATTGAAACCGCTATGCCTCGAACTGCCACGTCGGCTTCTGGGCTTTTCAAAAAATTAGAAATACCGTTGATTTCCGATGTGGACAACTGTTCGGTCAGCTCCGCTAGGGCGGACAAGATGAAAGGCTTGGCCGAGGTTTCAAGTGTAACTAGGGCAGACTCGACTTCGCGCTTGCGTCTGGTCATGATCGAGCGGGAGATGGCTCCAGCGCCTCCGCCGAGCGCACGAACCACGAGGCCTGAGATGATGCCAGGGCTAATGGGGTCCATGCTACCTCCGTCGCTCATCACGCGAGTCGCTCGAATGTGCTGCAGTGTTACAAAGCCGTGGAAGCTGTGGCGTTCATCAATCCAACGGACAGCTTTGAGGTCCGAGGTTTCTTACCGTCACCGCTGAACGGAGCAATCTTGGTCGAGACCGAAGGTGTGGGGGAGTTCGATGCGGCTACTGTCGCCCGGAACGCCGGAACGTGGCGAAAGCCGCTGCGGGCCCACTGCCGGTCAGGACGGTCGCCGCGCCGAGAAAGACCAGCAAAGCCTCGTGGATCAGGTCGATGACGACATCGCGGTCGCGTTCGTTGGAGAACAGCCGGACGTTCACCGGTAACTCATCCTCCTCCAGCGCCGCGCCGATCCGGTCGATGCGGCGCAGCGCCGTCAGTTCGCCGGCCGCTGTGTGCGGCCCAGCGGGCCCGGCCGCAGCCTGGCGCCCACCTCATTGACGGCGAACGCGCCGGTCTCCTTTGTCGTCGCCGAGCAGACCACGGTGGTGCAGTCCGGTGGGTCACGAGGTGGAGGGCGGGGTATCTCACGCGTTGGGGGAACGACTTTCGGCCGTGGCCGGGCCGGTGGTGGCCTTCTAACCTGATCGCGCGAACCATGGTGAAGTGCTCTCTTAATCAGACAAAGGAGACACGATGAACGGACGCGTGACGGGACGGGTGGTCGCTCTGGCCATCGGAGCCCCGCTGGCACTGGGCCTGGCCACCGCCCCGGCCGCCTCGGCGGCCGCGGTCACGACGCTGTACTACAGCTCGTCGGGCGCCCCGGACTACCTGACCCAGATCGATCAGGGCGCGGCCAACTGGAACGCGGCGGTCACGGACGTGAAGCTCGTCAAGCGAAGCATGGGGGCGACGATCGTGTTCCACGAGGTGCACAGCGGCGGCTCGTACACGAACACGGACGGCCACGGCCGCGGCCAGATCTACCTGGACACGAGCCAGGTGGCGGAGGGCTACGACCCGACGCGGATCGCGGCGCACGAGCTCGGGCACAACCTCGGGCTGCCGGACCACTACAGTGGACCCTGCACGGAGCTGATGTCGGGCCACGGCCCGGGAACGGTCTGCAAGAACGCCAAGCCTTCGGCAGCTGAGGCGGCGAAGGTGCAGTCGTTGTGGGTGAACGGATTGGTGGCCGAAACGGCGGAGCTCCGCACCGCTCAGTGACTCGGTTCGAGGTGGCCTACGGTGTGCCGGAAGCACCTTCGTCCTTCCTTCGGAGCAGCTCGAGCGTCACCCCGGCGATGACCATCGCGCCCCGAGCACTGCACCACGTCCGGACGCCGGTCATCTTCAGCCACTTCCGGCGCACCGTGGCCACCCCCGCCGAGAGCGACGACTGAGCGGGTCTACCGTAAGCGGGCCCGGTCGAGGAGATCGTCGCGGCTGGCCGATGGGCTGGCCACTGTGGAGACGGCCCGGGCTTCGTGGCACCGTCCCGCTGATTCGGGCACCATGGTCCGCATGACTGCCGCCTACGACGAGTTCGCCGCGGCCTACACGGCCGAGAACGACGCCAGCCTGATGAACGCCTACTACGAGCGGCCCGCGACCCTCGCGCTCGCCGGTGACGTGGCGGGCCGCCGGATCCTCGACGCCGGGTGCGGCTCGGGGCCGCTGTTCGCCGAGCTGCGGGCGAAGGGCGCGGTCGTCAGCGGGTTCGACCAGAGCCCCGGCATGCTAGCGCACGCGAAAACGCTGCTGGGCGCGGACGCGGACCTGCGGGTCGCCGACCTGGCCGACCCGCTCCCGTTCCCCGACGCGGAGTTCGACGACGTCGTGGCGTCGCTGGTGCTGCACTACCTGCGGGACTGGGGCCCGGTGCTCGCCGAATTCCGGCGCGTGCTCAAGCCCGGCGGCCGGCTGATCGCCTCGGTCAACCACCCGATGATGGTCAACCTGACCCATCGCCACGAGGGCCCGCGGCCGGACTACTTCGAGCAGTACACCTGGACCGACGAGTTCGAGCTGCACGGCGAAAAAGCGCGGATGACGTTCTGGAAAAGCCCCTGCACGCGATGACGGACGCCTTCACCGCGGCCGGTTTCCGGATCGCCGTCATCAGCGAACCGCACCCCACCCCGGCCGCCCGCGAGCTCTTCCCCGGCGACTTCGAAATCCTCGACACCTTCCCGAGCTTCCTGTTCTTCGTCCTGGAAGCCGAGTAGGCGTCAGTCGAGGCAGAACTCGTTGCCCTCGATGTCCTGCATGTTCTGGCACGATTCGTTTTCCTCGTCGGCGAGCAGGAGCTGCCCGCGGACCGCGCCGAGCTTCTCCAGCCGCGCGCACTCGGCCTCGAGGGCGGCGAGCCGCTCCTCGCCGACGAGCCCGGTGCCGACCCGGACGTCGAGGTGCACGCGGTTCTTGACGACCTTGCCTTCGGGCACCTGCTGGAAGTACAGCCGCGGGCCCACCCCGGTGGGGTCGCTGCAGGCGACGCCGCTGTTGTGGAGCTCGTACCCGAGCACCTCGCACCAGAACCGGGCGACGCGCTCCGGATCCGCGCAGTCGAAGGTGATCTGGACCTGCCTGACCGTCGTCATGAGGCCCACCCTAGGCGGTGCGGGCAAGGGGATTTCAGCCGAGCTCGTCGAGCAGGGCCTGGATCGCCGCCGCCATCGCCGCCGGGTCGCCGTCGCCCGGGCGCAGCACCAGGTCCGGCGACGACGGCCGCTCGTAGGGGGCGTCGATGCCGGTGAACCCGGTGATCTCCCCGGCGCGCGCCTTCGCGTACATCCCCTTCGGATCGCGGGCTTCGCAGACCTCCAGGGGCGTGTCGACGAAGACCTCCACGAACGGCAGCCCGTCGTGGATCGTCCGTGCCCGGGCGCGGTCGGCCTCGTACGGGCTGATCAGCGACGCGATCGCGACCACGCCCGCGTCCGCGAACAGCCGGGCCACCTCGGCCACCCGCCGGACGTTCTCCGCGCGGTCCTCGGGGCTGAACCCGAGACCGGCGTTCAGCCCGTGCCGCAGGTTGTCGCCGTCGAGCAGGTACGCCGGGCGGCCCGCCGCGACCAACCGGCGCTCCAGCTCGACCGCCACCGACGACTTGCCCGACGCCGAAAGCCCGGTCAGCCACACCGTAGCGCCACGCGTCGGGCGGTCTTCGCGCCGCACCGCCGCCGTGTGCCAGACGACCGGGGAGGCGACCGCGCCGGTGATCATGCCCGCCGCGACCGTGTCGCCGGTGTGCTCGTCGACCAGCAGGAAGCCGCCGGTCGCCCGGTTGCGGCGGTACGGGTCGAACAGCAGCGGCGACCGCGTGCGCAGCCGGATGCGGCCGATGTCGTTCAGGGACAGCGCTTCCGCCGTCTCGTCGCGGTGCAGGGTGGTGACGTCGAGGCGGTACTCCAGCCGCTCCACCGTGCCCCGCGTCTCGGTGGTCGTGTGGCGCACCGCGTACGTCGCGCCCGGCGTCAGCGCCGCGCGCTCGGAGAACCAGCAGACCAGGGCGTCCACCTCGCGGGCCGACTCCGCCCGGTTGCCGGGGCGGCACAGCATGGCCCCGCGGCCGAGGTCGAGGTCGTCGGCCAGCTCCACGGCCACCGCCTGGCCGGTGAACGCCTCGTCCAGGGGCTGCCCGCCCGGGCCCCAGACCGCGCGCACCTTCGACGTGAACCCCGAGGGCAGCGCCACGACCTCGTCGCCCGGCTTGAACACCCCGCCGGCGATGGTGCCCGCGTAGCCGCGGAAGTCGGACCGCCGGATGACGTACTGCACCGGGAACCGCGCGTCGATCAGGTTGCGGTCGGAAGCAACGTGCACCTCCTCCAGCTGGTGCAGCAGCGAAGTGCCCTCATACCACGGCATGCTGGCGCTGCGGTGGACGACGTTGTCGCCGTGCAGTGCCGAAACCGGCACGAACGTGAGGTCGGCGACGTCGAGCTTCATCGCGAACCGGCGGAAGTCCTCGCGGATTTCGTCGAACCTCTCCTGAGACCAGTCGACGAGGTCCATCTTGTTCACGCACACCACGAGGTGCCCGATGCCGAGCAACGACGCCAGGAACGCGTGCCGCCGCGACTGTTCCAGGACGCCCTTGCGTGCGTCGACCAGGATCAGCGCCAGGTCGGCGGTGGACGCGCCGGTCACCATGTTCCGCGTGTACTGCAGGTGCCCCGGCGTGTCCGCGATGATGAACTTCCGCCTGGGCGTGGCGAAGTAGCGGTGGGCGACGTCGATCGTGATGCCCTGCTCGCGCTCGGCCCGCAGCCCGTCGGTGAGCAGCGCGAGGTCCGGGTAGTCCTCGCCGCGGTCCCGGCTGGCGCGTTCGACGGCGGCGAGCTGGTCGGTGAAGATCGCCTTCGAATCGAACAGCAGCCGCCCGATCAGCGTGGACTTGCCGTCGTCCACGCTGCCGGCGGTGGCGATCCGCAGCAGCTGCATCAGAAGTAGCCCTCTCGCTTGCGGTCTTCCATGCCGGCTTCGGAGATGCGGTCGTCGGCCCGGGTGGCACCGCGTTCGGTGACGCGGGTGGCGGCCACCTCGGCGACCACTTCGGACGGTGTCGTCGCCGAGGACTCGACGCAGCCGGTGCAGGTGGCGTCGCCGACGGTCCGGAAGCGCACGGTCGCCTCGTACGGCGTCTCACCATCCACAAGGGACAGAAAGCGGGTGGCCGCCAGCAGCATGCCGTCGCGCTGCACGACCGGGCGTTTGTGCGCGAAGTACAGCGGTGGCAGCGCGATCCGCTCGTCCCGGATGTACTGCCAGATGTCCAGCTCGGTCCAGTTCGACAGCGGGAAGACGCGGATGTGCTCGCCGCGGCGGTGCCGCCCGTTGTACAGGTTCCACAGCTCCGGGTCGACCGGGTGCGGCGGACCACCGTGCTGGCCTGGGCCTATGCCGTGCTCACCGGGT
>NZ_JBSFNC010000151.1:0-21563 GCF_053586895.1 Amycolatopsis sp. NPDC003731
GGTACCGCGTCAAGGCGGGAAAGCGTGCCTTGACCCGGCACCACCGGCCGTGTTTGGGCTTCGGATCGGGGTGGTGGGGAGGTCTGGGCGGGGTGCCGGTTTTGGCGTCCGCGTGCCGTTAGGGGCGGAGAGGCAGCGGCCAGAGGCGCGCCGCCGAAGACCGGCGCAGGCGGCTGATCGTCCACTTCGAACGGCATCCGGAGGGCGATCTGGTGCTCCGCGCGATCGGCCACGCACAGAGGGTGCACGACCACATCCAGCGCGCGCGGGACTCGGCGGAACAACCTCCGGCAGAGTAGTGTTCGGCCATGTCAGCAGGGGAAATCGAGCTTTTGCCCGGTGAACGCGTGCTCTGGGCGGGGGAGCCGGTCCAGCGCCCGCTCTACGTCGCCGCGGATGGGGTGGTTGCCCCCGTCGGGCTTCTCCTCGCCGCCGCCGCGCTCTGGCTGCTGCTCACCCGTGAACCCAGCGGGCTCACCATGGCCGCGGCCGTCGTTGCGCTCGTGATCGGTCTCTACGGCGCCGTCGGCCGGTCGATCGTCCGGTACCTCGCGCTCGGGCGCACCACCTACGCCGTCACCGACAGCCGGATCATCGCGCGCTCGGGGCTGTTCCGGCAGAAGGAACGCTCCAGCGAGCTGGCCGGCCTGCCCGCCCCGGTGCTCAAGACGGGCCCGTCCCGCACCGGCACCATCACCTTCGGCGGTGCGGGAACGGTGACGCTGATCGGCATCGGCGAGCCCAAGCGCGTCCGCGACCTGCTCACCAAGGCGATCGACGAAGCCCGCGCCCGCCAGGCCCCGCCGGAAGCCGACAGCCCGGCTGCCTGATCGGGGCAACCCGCGCGGCCTTCCGGTGCGTCACCCCGGCAACCGAGGAGGTCGCCGTGGACGAACCGCTGATCGCCCTGGAACCGGGTGAGCGGCTGCTGTGGTCGGGACGGCCGCGGCGGATCGCCCCGACGGGGCTCGAGTGGTACCGCCTCGTCTTCGGCTCGGTCATGGTGTCGGGGTTCGCCGTCGCCATCGGGCTGCCGGCCCCCGGGGCGGCCGTGACCTTCGGGAGCATCGGGCTCGCCATCGTCTGGGCGCCGGTGCTCTGGCGGCTCCGCACGACGCGCCGCGCGGTGTACGCGGTGACCGACCAGCGGGTCGTGGTGGCCGACCGCGTTTCGGGCCGCATCCGCACGTGCGAGTACCTGAGTGACCTGGAGTCGCCGGTCGTCCGGCGCGATCAGGACGGCGGCGGCCGGCTCACGCTCACGAGACGTGACGGGTCCGTGTACCTGCTGGGATATTCCCTGCCGAAGAAGGGGCAACCGGCCCCGATCGAGCTGTTCGACGTGCCGGACGTCGACGGGTTGCGCGACCTGATCGTGCACGAGCAGGCGGCCGGCTGACGTCACCCGGACGTGTCCCATTGCACTGCCACCATAAGTTACCGGTCGGTACACTCGACGAAACGTCCACCGCCGGAGGTGCCCAGTGCCGTACCCATCCGACAACGAGCGGGATCGCCCCTGGGTGATGCGCACGTACGCGGGGCACTCCTCCGCCGCCGCGTCGAACGAGCTCTACCGGCGCAACCTCGCGAAGGGGCAGACCGGCCTTTCGGTGGCCTTCGACCTGCCCACCCAGACCGGTTACGACCCGGACCACCAGCTCTCCCGCGGCGAGGTCGGCAAGGTCGGCGTCCCGGTGTCGCACCTCGGCGACATGCGGCGGCTCTTCGACGGCATCCCGCTCGCCGAAGCGAACACGTCGATGACCATCAACGCGCCGGCCATGTGGCTGCTCGCGCTGTACGTCTCCGTGGCGCGCGAGCAGGCCGAGGCCGAGGGGCGCGACGTCGACGAGGTGCTCGCGAAGCTCGCCGGCACCACGCAGAACGACATCATCAAGGAGTACTTGTCCCGCGGGACCTACATCTTCCCGCCCGGGCCGAGCCTGCGGCTGATCACCGACGTGATCGCCTGGACCGTGCACCACGTCCCCAAGTGGAACCCGATCAACATCTGCAGCTACCACCTGCAGGAAGCCGGGGCGACGCCGACGCAGGAGGTCGCCTACGCGCTGTGCACCGCGATCGCCGTCCTCGACGCCGTCCGCGACTCGGGCCAGGTCGACGCGGCCGACATGGCGAAGGTCGTCGCGCGGATCTCCTTCTTCGTCAACGCCGGCGTCCGGTTCGTCGAGGAGATGTCCAAGATGCGCGCGTTCACCGCGCTCTGGGACGAGCTCACGCGCGACCGTTACGGCGTAACGGATCCCAAGGCCCGCCGGCTGCGCTACGGCGTGCAGGTCAACTCGCTCGGGCTGACCGAAGCCCAGCCGGAGAACAACGTCCAGCGGATCGTGCTGGAGATGCTCGCGGTGTCGCTCTCCCGCGGCGCCCGCGCCCGCGCGATCCAGCTGCCCGCGTGGAACGAGGCTCTCGGCCTCCCGCGGCCGTGGGACCAGCAGTGGGCACTGCGGATGCAGCAGGTCCTCGCGTTCGAGACGGACCTGCTGGAGTACGAGGACATCTTCGACGGCTCGCACGTCATCCAGGCCAAGGTCGACGAGATCATGGCCGGCGCCCGCGAGGAGATCGCCCGCGTGCAGGACCTCGGCGGCGCGGTCGCCGCGGTCGAGAGCGGGTACATGAAGTCGCAGCTGGTCGCGTCGCTGGCCGAGTACCGCCGCGAGATGGAGAACGGCGAGCGGATCCTGGTCGGGGTCAACAAGTTCGGCACGACCGAGCCGTCGCCGCTGCAGGCCGAGGGTGCGAAGGCGATCGAGACGATCGACCCCGCCGTCGAGAAGGCCGCCGTCACCGCGATCGAGGAGTGGCGCACCCAGCGCGACAACGAGGCCGTCGAACGGTCGCTGGCCGCGCTGAAGGAACGCGCGCAGACCACGGAAAACCTGTTCGAGGCCACTGTGGACTGTGCGCGGGCCGGCGTGACCACCGGCGAGTGGGCCGGCGCGCTGCGCGAGGTGTTCGGCGAATACCGGGCGCCCACCGGCGTTTCCGCCTCCGCGGTCGCCGGTGCCGGTGACCCCGAGCTGGAGCGGGTGCGCACGCGGGTCCGGGAAACCGAGGCGGAGCTGGGCGAGCGGCTGCGGATCCTGGTCGGCAAGCCGGGTCTCGACGGGCACTCCAACGGCGCCGAGCAGGTCGCGGTCCGGGCGCGCGACGTCGGCTTCGAGGTCGTCTACCAGGGCATCCGGCTGACGCCCGAGCAGATCGTCGCGGCCGCGGTGCAGGAAGGCGTGCACGTCGTCGGGCTCTCCGTGCTCTCCGGCTCGCACCTCGAGGTCGTCCCGCACGTCGTCGACGGCCTGCGCGCCGCGGGGGCGGGCGACGTGCCGGTGATCGTCGGCGGCATCATCCCGCCCGACGATGCCGCGCTGCTCACCGAACGCGGCATCGCCCGGGTGTTCACGCCCAAGGACTACGAGCTCACCGGGATCATGGACGGCATCGTCAGCCTGATCCGCGAACGGCACGGCCTCAGCTGAGCTCGGCCAGGACGTCCTTCGTGGACTTCACGGTGGCGAACTGGTTCGCCAGGTTCGCCGCCGTGACGCGGTAGAGCTCGTCCGCGGTCACGCCCGGGAGGTCGAAGGTGAACGTGGCGTCGAGGGCGAAAGTGACGTCGTAGCCGAGGTTCCCGCCCATCCGCGCGGTGGTTTCGCAGCAGAAGTTCGTCTGGATGCCGGCCACGACGAAGCTCGTGATGCCGCGCTTGCGCAGCCACGCGTCGAGGTCGACGTCGCCGAGGAACGCCGAATTGACCTTCTTGCCGAACACGAGGTCCGGCCGGGCGCCGTCGAGTTCGGGCTTGAAGTCGTTGCCCGGCTGGCCGGGACGCAGCGGCGAGCCGGGCTTCGGCGAGTCGTGGTGCACCAGGACCACCGGGAGCCGCCGCTCCTGCCACGCGTCGAGCAGGGCCTTCATGTTCGCTTCGGCGCCCGGGTTGTTGCGCGGGCCCCAGAACTCCGGGTCGTCGAACCCGCGCTGGACGTCGATCAGGATGAGTGCCGTTTCGGTCATGCCGTCGAGTTTCGCGGGAGTGCGGTGCGCGAGGGGAGTGGCAGAAGACGCGCGATGCGGTACTTTCCTGCCATGCGCACCATCGGCGTCCTCCTGCTGCCGGGCACCAGGATGTTCGACCTCGCGGTGATCGGCGAGGTCTGGGGCCAGGACCGGACCGACAGCGGCATCGGCTCGTTCACCGTGCGGCTGTGCAGCGCCGGCCGGGTGCGGACAGCCGTCTCGCCGTTCGGTGACGTCGCGGCCACGCACGGCCTCGCCGGGCTCGACGGCTGCGACCTCGTCCTCGCGCCGGGCCGCGACGACCCCCTCGCCCCGGTGCTGCCGTCGGCCGTGACGGCGCTGCGCCGGGCCCACCGGGCCGGCGCGACCGTCGCCGGGCTGTGCTCCGGCGCGTTCACCCTTGCCGCCGCCGGCCTGCTCGACGGCCGCCCGGCGACCACGCACTGGCGCGACCTCGACGCCCTCGCCGAGGTCGCCCCGCGCGCGGACCTGCAGCGTGACGTGCTCTACACCGACGACGGCGGTGTCCTGACGTCCGCGGGCGTGGTCGGCGGCCTCGACCTCTGCCTGTACCTGGTCCGGCGCGACCACGGCGCCGACATCGCCGCCATGCTGGCACGCCGCCTGGTGATGCCGCCGGCACGTGAAGGCGGGCAACGCCAGTACGTCGACAACCCGCTGCCGCCGAAGGCGGCCCAGCCCGGGATGGCGTCCACAATGGACTGGGCGCTGGCGCGGCTCGGGGAGGGCATCGGCGTCGAGGACCTGGTCGGGCACGCGCGGATGAGCGAGCGGACGTTCCACCGCGAGTTCGCCGCGGCCACCGGGGTGACGCCGGGACGCTGGCTGCGCGTCCAGCGCGTCCGCTACGCGCAGCGGCTGCTGGAGACGACGTCGCTGCCGGTCGAGCGCGTCGCCGAGCGGTCCGGGCTGGGCACGGCGGCCAACCTGCGGCGCCGGATGCGCGCCGAAGTCGGCGTCGCGCCGGACAGCTACCGGCGCACATTCCGCTCGGGAAGTACTACCGTCGGGGCATGACCGAGTACGAGCACATCCTGGTCAAGCGCGACGGCGACACCGTCACGATCACCATGAACCGGGCGGCGCGGCGCAATTCGCTCTCCGCGGACCACCTCGCCGAGCTGCTCGCGGCGTTCCGCGAGGCGGGGACGACCGACGCGACCGGCGTCGTGCTGGCCGCCGACGGCCCGGTGTTCTCCGCCGGCCACGACTTCGCCGACGTCGCCGCGCGTGACCTGGCGGGCGTGCGCGAGCTGCTCACGTTGTGCGCCGACGTCATGAAGACGATGCAGTCGATCCCGCAGGTCGTCATCGCGCGGGTGCACGGCCTGGCCACGGCGGCGGGCTGCCAGCTGGTGGCGTCGTGCGACCTGGCCGTGGCCGCCGAGTCGGCGGGCTTCGCGCTGCCGGGCGGCAAGGGCGGCTGGTTCTGCCACACGCCGGCCGTCCCGGTGGCGCGGTCGATCGGCCGCAAGCGCCTGATGGAGCTGGCCCTGACCGGCGACGTCATCGACGCGGCGACGGCGCTGGACTGGGGCCTGGTCAACCGGGTCGTCCCCGACGAGCAGCTCGACGACGCCGTCGCGGAGCTGCTGGCCCGGGCCACCCGCGGCAGCCGCGCCAGCAAGTCGATGGGCAAGCTGACCCTTTACGCCCAGCTCGACCGCCCCGAGGCCGACGCCTACGCGATCGCGCTCGAAGTCATGGCGGCGGCGTCCCAGCTGCCCGGCGCCCGCGAGGGCATGGCGGCGTTCCTGGAGAAGCGCAAGCCCTCCTGGCCCGACTGATCGGCGAGACGGTCCGGCCGGGTTTCGTCGTGGCCGCCGTCCATACCATACGGTATGGTATGGCCATGGCGGGCAAGCGGGATTGGCTGGACGCGGGACTGGTGCTGCTGGCGGAGCAGGGCGCGCCGTCGGTGACCATCGAGCGGCTCACCGAACGCCTCGGGCTGTCGAAAGGCTCCTTCTACCACCACTTCAAGGGCATGGGCGGCTACCGCACCGCGCTGCTGGAGCACTTCGAAGCCGAACGCACCACGCGGTTCGTGGAGCAGGCCGAAGCGGCGGACGGCGACCGGCTGAGCGCGTTGCTGAAGCTGGTCCTGGCGCCGGGACCGGGGCCGCAGCTGGAGATCGCCGTCCGGGCGTGGGCCCTGCAGGACGCCGAAGCCCGGGCGGTGCAGGAGCGCGTGGACGCCACCCGCGTGGCCTACCTGACCGAGATCGGCGGCGACGCCGACCTCGCGCGGGCGTTGTACCTGGTCGTCGTCGGTGCCGGGCAGGTCGTGCCGCCGCTGACCGGCCGGCAGCTGAAGAGCGCGTTGGAACTGGTACTGGGGAGACGGAAATGACCGAGCCTTACGTCGACGGCGCCGACTACGTCGAGTTCAAGGAAATCGAGAGCGAGAACAGCCTGCGCGAGTTCGTCGCCGGCGTGTTCGGCTGGTCGCCGGCCTGGGTGAAAGCCCTGTTCGGCGTCCGGTACGTGCTCGCCAAGGCGTTGCGGCTGGAGACCGCGTCGGTCCCGCGGACCGGCCGGCTGCGGCCCGAGGACATCGGGTTCGCGCCCGGCGACCGGGTCGCGTTCTTCACCGTCCGCGCCGGGGATCCGGAGCGGTACCTGATCGCGGGCGTGGACGACAGTCACCTGACCGGGTACCTGACGGTCGAAGCGGTGTCACGCGGCTTCCGGCTCGGCACGATCGTGCACTTCCACAACCGCGTCGGCCCGGCCTACTTCGCGCTGATCAAGCCGTTCCACCACCTGGTGATCCGCGGGATGCTCAAGGCCGGTGCCGCTCGAACAGCATGAGCTGCGCCCACGCGGCGATCGACTGCGCGTCGGTGATGTCCCCGGCGAGGATCATCTTCTCGACGTCGGCGCGCGCGAACCACGCGCTGCGCATGTCCTGTTCCTCGTGCTCGCGCTCCGGCTCGCCCTCGCTGATGTCCGTGGCGAGGAACACCCAGCCGCGCTGGCTGCTCATGCCGGCGGCGACGTCGAGCTTGCCGAGCGGGACCATCGAGCCGGCCCGCAGGCCGGTCTCTTCGCGCAGCTCCCGCACGGCGAGTTCGGCCGGCGGCACGTCCGCCAGGTCCGGTGCGGTGCCTTGCGGGAACTCCCAGCGCCGCTCGCCGAGCGGGTAGCGGAACTGCTCGACCAGCCGGAACCGGTCGCCGTCCTGGGCGATGACCAGCGCGTACGACGGCTTGTCGATCACGCCGTAGATGCCCGGCGAGCCGTCGGGGCGGCGGATTTCGTCCTCCCGCACGGTCATCCAGTTGTTCCGGTACACCTCGCGGGACGCGACACGCTGAATGGGGTCCACGCGCCCAGTATCGCCGACCCTGTCCTACCCTCCTCGGGTGCGTCTCGTGATCGCGCGGTGCCAGGTCGACTACGCCGGCCGGCTCACCGCCCACCTGCCGATGGCCACCCGCCTGCTGCTCGTCAAGTCCGACGGCTCGGTGTCGGTGCACTCCGACGACCGTGCGTACAAGCCGTTGAACTGGATGAGCCCGCCGTGCTGGCTGATCGAGGACGGCAAGCTCTGGATCGTCGAAAACAAGCAGGGCGAGAAGCTGGTGATCTCGATCGACGAGGTCTTCCACGACCACTCCCAGGCCCTGGGCGCGGAACCGGGCCTGCAGAAGGACGGCGTGGAAGCGCACCTGCAGGAACTGCTGGCCGAGCACATCAAGACCCTCGGCGACGGCTACACGCTGGTCCGCCGCGAATTTCCGACGGCCATCGGCCCGGTCGACATCATGGCCCGCGACGCGGACGGCCGTTCGGTGGCGGTCGAGATCAAGCGCCGCGGCGAAATCGACGGCGTCGAGCAGCTGACGCGCTACCTCGAGCTGCTCAACCGCGACCCGCTCCTGGCGCCGGTGCAGGGCGTGTTCGCGGCCCAGATCATCAAGCCCCAGGCCCGCACGCTGGCCGAGGACCGCGGCATCCGCTGCCTGACCCTGGACTACGACGAGCTCCGCGGCATCGAGTCCGACGAGTTCCGGCTGTTCTGAGGTGGAGCCGGGCCGGTACGTCCACTACAAGGGCGGCGAGTACGAGGTGCTGGGCGTGGCCCGGCACAGCGAGACGGAAGAGGAACTCGTGGTGTACCGCGCGCTCTACGGCGAGCGGGGACTGTGGGTGCGCCCGGCGGCGATGTTCGCGGAGACGGTCGAGACACCGGACGGCCGGGTGCCGCGGTTCCGGCGGGTGGCGGAATGACGTCGGCGTTTCTGCAAGCCCTGGCCCAGCGGCCGCCGAAGCCGGCGGGCGGCCCGGACAGGTACCGCGGGTCGTTGAAAAATTGACCCTGCCCCTGCCCGAAGGGGCGTATCTCGGGGCCGATACCGAATCGATGCCGAAATCGGTGTATCTGATTCGGTGATTATTACTCCGCCAGGAAATCTTTGACCCGATAGGTGTGCGTGTGGTCAGCGGAAACTTTTTCACCGTGATTCGTGCGCTGTTCGGGTGAGTTCGGGATCTTATTCGGCGTTTTCGTGCGACACTCGATTCGAGGGGTTCCGCCGGTGCGTCCGGCGTGGCCGGAGGGTGGTGCGCTCGGCCGTCTTTCTTCGTCGTGCCAACGTTTCAGTCCGCCTTCGAGCTCGGGGTGCGCATGCCATCCGGCCGGCGTGTGCGCATTTTCGCCTGCACGCAAGGAGGAAGTCATGCGTTATCGCCCACTCGGTTCCGATCCGGCCGACCCGCGCCTGGGCCGGTTCATTCCGGACGACTGGCGGCACGTGGAAAGGTATCCGCTCGGCGCGCTGGCCGACGAAGACCGGCCCACCCGGGCGCCGGTCGTGATCGGCGTCAACTGGTACTCGGCGTTCGACCAGCCCGAGCAGGACGAGAAGTCCGGCGAGTTCTTCATCGCGAAGGCCGGCGTCAAGAAGCTCGGCCGGATCCGCGGTGGCCACTGCGTGTGCCTCGAGCCGGGCGGTACCCCGGACACCGACGCCTGGTACGCGTTCTACGACCAGGGCCACGAAGGCGCCTGCGTCGGCTTCGGCTGGTCGCGGTGCATGTCGATCTTCAACGGCAGCGAGTACGCGGCCCGCTGGCTCTGGGACTCGGCCAAGAAGCGCGACGAGTGGCCCGAGACCAACCCCGGTGACGAGAACGGCACGTCGGTGCGGGCCGCGGCCGAGGTGCTCAAGGACACCGGGCACGTCCTGTGGGACGACTCCTACGGCAACGACGACTGGCACGCCCGCGAGAAGTACACCGCCGAGGCCAAGCAGGGCATCAAGGCGTTCCGCTGGGTGAAGTCGGTCGACGACGTGCACTCGGTGCTCGCCAACCCGCGGGCCGACGAGCTCGGCGCCGTGCCGATCCTCAACTCGTGGGGCCCGGGCTACCCGCACCGGACCTACCTGCCCGACGACGTGCTGGCCCACCTGATCGCCGAGGACGGCGAGATCGCCGTTCCGACCGACCGCTGATCCCCGCCACTCCCGCGGCGCGCGGAACGAGGGCGCGTTTTCCCTGGTCAAGGCCGGGAAAGCGCGCCCTCTGACCATTTTGGACACGTCGGCGTGCCGACCCTGAATCCATGCAGTACTGTCCGGATCCGACGGGATGCTGGTGATTCCTGTCGGATCTTGTCCTGTTTGAAATAGGGAACTGCCGGAGGTGGGTCGGGTGCTCGTCCTAGCCGATGCGAACCTGCGACTCGACGCGAGCGCGATCGACTACATCGAGTTGGCGTTTTACTTCGCGCTCGTGCTGGGCATCGGTTATCTGGCGCGGCGGCAGGTGTCGAGCAGCCTCGACTTCTTCCTGTCGGGCCGGTCGCTGCCCGCCTGGGTCACCGGCCTGGCGTTCATCTCGGCGAACCTCGGCGCGGTCGAGGTGATGGGCATGTCCGCCAACGGCGCCCAGTACGGCCTGCCGACCGTCCACTACTTCTGGATCGGCGCGATCCCGGCGATGCTGTTCCTCGGCATCGTGATGATGCCCTTCTACTACGGCTCCAAGGTCCGCAGCGTCCCGGAGTTCATGCGGCGGCGCTTCGGCAAGCCGGCCCACCTGGTCAACGGCGTCAGCTTCGCCGCGGCCCAGATCCTCATCGCGGGCGCGAACCTCTTCCTGCTGGCCAGCGTGGTGAACCTGCTGCTGGGCTGGCCGCTGTGGGTGTCGATCATCGTCGCCGCCGCGATCGTGCTCTCCTACACCGCGCTCGGCGGCCTCTCCGCCGCCATCTACAACGAGGTCCTGCAGTTCTTCGTCATCGTCATCGCCCTGGTGCCGCTGACGATCATCGGCCTGGTCAAGGTCGGCGGCTGGCAGGGCCTGGTCGACAAGGTGACCAACAGCCCGGGCGGCACCGCGCAGCTGCACTCGTGGCCCGGTGACAACCTGACCGGCTTCGGCAACAGCTTCCTTTCGGTGCTGGGCATCGTCTTCGGCCTCGGGTTCGTGCTCTCCTTCGGTTACTGGACGACGAACTTCGTCGAGGTCCAGCGCGCGATGGCGTCGAAGAGCATGTCGGCCGCGCGGCGCACCCCGATCATCGGCGCCTTCCCGAAGATGCTGGTGCCGTTCATCGTGATCATCCCCGGCATGATCGCCGCGGTCACCGTGTCCGAGTACGTCAAGGACAAGCAGGTGCTGCTCGACGGCGGCAAGGCCGAAAGCGGCGTCACCTTCAACAACGCGCTCCTGCTGCTGATGCGCGACCTGCTGCCGAACGGCATGCTCGGCATCGCCATCGCCGGCCTGCTGGCCTCGTTCATGGCCGGCATGGCGGCGAACCTGAGCTCGTTCAACACGGTCTTCACGTACGACATCTGGCAGACGTACGTGAAGAAGGACAAGCCGGACCACTACTACCTCAACCTCGGCCGCATCGTGACGTCGGGCGGCACGATCCTCGCGATCGGCACGGCGTTCATCGCGTCGAACTCCGGCAACATCCTGAACTACCTGCAGGACCTGTTCTCCTTCTTCAACGCGCCGCTGTTCGCGACGTTCATCCTGGGCATGTTCTGGAAGCGGATGACCCCGCACGCCGGCTGGAGCGGCCTGGTGCTCGGTACCGCGTCCGCGATCACGATCTGGGGCCTGTCCCAGGCCGGGGTGATCGGCCTGGAGGGCCAGGGCACCAGCTTCGTGGCCGCCGGTGTCGCCTTCGTGGTGGACATCGTGGTGAGTGTCGTGGTCTCGCTGGCGACCAAGCCGAAGCCGGACGAAGAACTGGTGGGCCTGGTCTACTCGCTGACGCCGAAGGAGACGCGCCAGCACGACGCGACCGGCGAGAACGCGGGCTGGTACCGCAAGCCGGGCCTGCTCGCCGGCATCGTGCTCGTCCTGACCATCGCCCTGAACATCATCTTCTAGGAGGTCGGAATGGCTACCGAGTCGCAGCCGCGCGCGCACAAGGCAGGCGCCTTCGACATCCGCCTGATCATCGCCCTGCTGATCGGCGTCTACGGCGTCATCCTCACCGTGATGGGTATCGGCTTCACCTCCGACGAGGAGATCAAGAAGGCGGCCGACGTCAACATCAACCTGTGGGCCGGGATCGGCATGCTGGTGGTCGCCGCGCTGTTCGTCACCTGGGCCCTGGTGCGCCCGCTCGTCGTGCCGGCCGAGCCGGAGACCGGCGACACACCGGCGGCGGCGGGCGAATAGCCGGGTTGTCCGGACAGCGGCGTTCGGCTGCCGCTACCGTGCATCGCGTGTTCCCAGACGTTCGGCACTGCCGTCTCCCGAAGCTGTTCCTGCTGGTCACCGCGCTCGCCCTGCCGCTGACGGCGTGCGGGCCGGACCTCGGCAAGTCCAACTTCGCCCGGACGACGGTGCCCGCGGCGGCCGGGTCCGGCCAGGTCCCCGACGGCCCGATCACCGACGCCGCCGTGGCGGCCGGCGTGCTCCGCACGATCCAGCCGTGCCAGTTCCTGACCAAGGACGCACTGGGCGCACTCGGCCTCGGCACGGTCGAGGACGACCCGTCGCCGTCGTCCATCGCCTTCGACACCTGCAGCAACAAGGTGAAGGACCCCGGTGGCAAGGAGATCCGGCTCGAACTCGAGATCGGCAGCACCGTCGTGCCGCGGGCGGACAAGACGACCGGAGTGGCCGGCGGGCTGCCGCTGCGCGTGAACAAGACCGGCGACACCGACTGCACCGTCGCGGTGATGACGGCGCTGAACCCGGATGTGGCGCTCGAGGTGTCGGTCACCTACGCGGGTGATCCGTGCCGCCCTGGGCAGGCGCTCGCCGAAGCCGTCGTCCAAAAGGTGCACAACTCGCCGGAGAAGTACTCGACACCCGCGGGCACCGTGCTGACCGCCGAACCGTGCGCGATGGCCGACGCCGCGGCGGTGACCGCCGTCGTGCCGTCGGCGAAGCCCGCTCCCTCGGGTCTGCACTCGTGCGAGTGGCGGGACCGGGGCCCGGCGGTGACGGTCGGGTTCCGGCCGGGGCTGCCCCCGCTCGTCGGTGACGGCAACTCCAAGGTGGACCTCGGCAACGGCGTGACCGGCTTCCAGAAGCAGGCGACCGGGGGTTCGGCGCGGTGCAAGGTCGAGTGGCAGCACCGGCCGTGGCAGGGCGACGACGTCGAACTGGCCCAGGTGGACTACCAGGGGTATGCCGACAACGACACCGACCCGTGCGGCAAGGCGGTGACCGTCGCGAAGAACGTGGTCACCAAGCTCCCCAAACCCTGATCTGGCGGCGGGCCGCGCGGAGAGGTAGGAAGGGGACACCCACCCGCCGATGTGCCGGAGGCTGCCGTGAAGAAGATCATCAACGATCCGGCGAACGTGGTCGCCGAGTCGCTGCGGGGGCTCGCCGCCGCGCACGCCGACGTCCTCCGGGTCCAGTACGACCCGGACGTCGTGATCAGAGCCGACGCCCCGGTCGCGGGCAAGGTCGCCGTCATCTCCGGCGGCGGGTCCGGGCACGAACCGCTGCACGGCGGGTTCGTCGGCCACGGCATGCTCGCCGCGGCCGTGCCCGGCGCGGTGTTCACCTCGCCGACGCCGGACGCGGTGCAGGCCGCCGTCACCGCGACCACCGGCGACGCGGGCGCGCTGCTCATCGTCAAGAACTACACCGGCGACGTGCTGAACTTCGAGACGGCCGCCGAGCTGGCCGCCGCCGAGGGCCTCGAGGTGCGCAGCGTCGTGATCGACGACGACGTCGCGGTCAAGGACTCGACGTACACCGCGGGCCGCCGCGGGGTCGGCGGGACCGTGCTGCTGGAGAAGATCACCGGCGCCGCCGCCGAGCGCGGCGACTCGCTCGACGCCGTCACCGCGCTGGCACAGAAGGTGATCGGCCAGGTCCGGTCGATCGGCGTCGCGCTCACCGCGCCGACCGTGCCGCACGCCGGCACCCCCAGCTTCGACCTCGCCGACGACGAGATCGAGTTCGGCATCGGCATCCACGGCGAGCCCGGCCGCGAGCGGCTCCCGGCCGAGCCGGCCGACGCGCTGGTGGCCCGGATGGTCGAGGCGGTCGTGTCGGACCTGCCGTTCGCCTCGGGCGACCGCGTGCTGCTGTTCACCAACTCGATGGGCGGCACCCCGCTCGTCGAGCTCTACCTGGCCCACGGCATCGCCGAGCGGCTGCTGGCCGACCGTGGGATCGTGGTCGAACGCCAGCTGGTCGGCCCGTACATCACCAGCCTCGAGATGCAGGGGATGAGCCTGACGTTGCTCAAATTGGACGACGAGCTGACCGAGTTGTGGGACGCCCCGGTCAACACCGCGGCCCTGCGGTGGGGGCTCTGATGGCGTGTGAGGCCGCGGGGGTCGCGGCGGCGGTGCGCGCCGCCGCGGCGGTGGTCGCCGAGCACCGGGTGGAACTGATCGACCTCGACCGCGCGATCGGCGACGGCGACCACGGCGAGAACATGAACCGCGGCTTCGCGGCCGTCGTGGCGGCGCTCGATTCGGCGGTTCCGGACACGCCGGGCGGGGTGCTCAAGCTCGTCGCGACGACGTTGATCTCGAAGGTCGGCGGGGCCGCGGGCCCGTTGTACGGCACGGCTTTCCTGCGTGCTTCGGCCAAACTGGGCACCGTCGAGGCCGTCGACGTCCCGGCGTTGCTGGACGCCTTGCGCGCCGGCCTCGAAGGCGTCCAGGCCCGCGGCAAGGCCGTGGGCGGCGACGCGACCATGGTCGACGCCCTGATCCCCGCGGTGGCGGCCGCGGAGAAGGCGGCCGAGGACGGCGGGGACGTCGCCGCGGTACTGACCGCGGCGGCCGACGCGGCCGACACCGGCGCGGAGTCCACAGTGGACCTGGTGCCGCGGAAGGGCCGGGCGTCCTACCTCGGCGAGCGGGCTGTGGGGCACATGGACCCCGGCGCGCGGTCGTCGGCGCTGCTGCTGCGGGCGTTCGCGGAGGCCGCCCGGTGAGCGTGGGAATCGTGCTCGTGTCGCACAGTGCGAAGCTCGCCGAAGGGCTGGCCGAACTGGCCGCCCAGATGGCGCCGGACGTCACCATCCTCCCGGCCGGCGGCCTCTCCGACGGCTCGATCGGCACGGACTACGACGAGGTCGTCGCCGCCACCCAGCGCGCCGACTCCGGCGACGGCGTCGTGCTGCTCTACGACCTGGGCAGCGCGCAGATGACGGCGGAGCTCGCCGTCGAGTCGCTGGCCGACCCCTCGGCCGCGGTCGTCGCGGACGGCCCGCTGGTCGAGGGCGCGATCGCGGCGGCGGTCGCGGCCCAGGCCGGTCAGGACCGCAAGGCGGTGGCCGAGGCTGCCGCGGCGGCCGGGATCCCCGATGACCTGGCGCCCGCCGAGGAGGCTCCGGCCGACGCCGCCGAAGTCGAGCTGGAGCTGCACAACGACGTCGGGCTGCACGCCCGGCCCGCCGCGGTGCTGGTGCGCACGCTCAGCGAGTTCGACGCCGAGGTGACCGTGCGGCTCGGCGACCAGGAGGCCGACGGCCACAGCGTCCTCGCCCTGATGTCGCTCGGCGCGCGCCAGGGTGACCGGATCCGCGTCCGGGCGCGCGGGCCACAGGCGTCCGCCGCGCTGGAGAAGGCGAAAGAGCTGGTGGACGGCAATTTCGGCGAGTGAAGCCGTCGTCGCCGACCGGGTGACTTGAGCCGTACTGACTCGATTCCGTCTGGGCTCCGGCGGTGGCCCGTGGCAGTATCGAGGCCAATTACCAGCGAGTAACATCTCTGGAGGCCTCGATGGCGCGGGACATTTCGACGGTCGGTGTGGTCGGCCTGGGCACCATGGGGGCCGGCATCGCCGAAGTGCTCGCGCGCAGCGGGCTCGACGTCGTCACGGTCGAAGTCGACGAAGCCGGCGTCGCCCGCGGCCGCGGTCACCTCGAGCACTCCACCGAACGGGCGCTCGCCGGCGGCAAGCTGGACGCCCCCGGGCGCGAGGCGCTGCTGGGCCGGATCCGGTACGGCACGTCCCTGTCGGATCTGTCCGAAGTGGACCTGGTGATCGAGGCGATCCCGGAGAGCCTCGAGCTGAAGGCCGAGGTCTTCGCCGAGCTGGACAAGATCACCCGGCCCGAAGTGGTCTTCGCGTCCAACACGTCGTCGCTGTCGATCACCGAGATCGGCGTGCACACCGCGCGGCCCGGCAAGGTCGTCGGCATGCACTTCTTCAACCCGGCGCCGGTGCTGAAGCTCGTCGAGATCGTCAAGACCGTGGTGACCGAGCCGGACGTGGTCGCCGAGGTCGTCGAGTTCGCCGAGCGGCTCGGCAAGGTGCCGGTGGTGATCGGCGACCGGGCCGGCTTCATCGCCAACGCGCTGCTGTTCGGCTACCTCAACCACGCGGTGCGGATGTACGAGCAGCGTTACGCCACCCGCGAGGACCTCGACGCCGCGATGCGCTTCGGCTGCGGCTACCCGATGGGCCCGCTCGCGCTGCTCGACCTGATCGGGCTGGACACCGCGAACGAAATCCTCGACACGATGTACCACCAGTCCCGCAACCGCCTGCACGCGCCTGCGCCGCTGCTCAAGCAGATGATCACGGCGGGCCTGCTGGGCCGCAAGACCGGCCGGGGCTTCTACACCTACGACGGCCCGGACTCGCCCAACGTGGTGTCCTCGGCGAGCGTGTCCACTGTGGAGGGTGTGCCGCCGCGCCCGGTGGCGCGGGTGGGCGTGGTCGGGACGGGCACGATGGCCACCGGCATCGCGGAGGTGTTCGCCAAGCGCGGCCTCGACGTCGTGCTGCGCGCCCGGAGCCTGGAGAAGGCCCAGGCGTCGGTGGCGCGCGTCAAGAAGTCGCTCGATAAGGCCGTGGTCAAGGGCAAGCTGTCCGAAGAGGACGCCGCCGTGGCGCTGGCCCGCATCACCCCCGTCACCGACTTCGAGGCGCTGGCCGACGTCGACCTGGTCGTCGAGGCGGTGGCCGAGGAGCTGGCGGTCAAGCAGGCGGTGTTCTCGGCGCTGGACGAGGTGGTCCGCCCCGGCGCGGTCCTGGCCACGACGACGTCTTCGCTGCCGGTGATCGAGTGCGCGGCCGCGACGTCCCGGCCGTCCGATGTGGTCGGTCTCCACTTCTTCAACCCGGCCCCGGTGATGAAGCTGGTCGAGGTGGTCTCGACGATCGCGACCGCCCCGGACGTGGTGGCGACGGCGAGCGCGGTCTGCGCCGCGGTCGGCAAGCACGCGGTGCACTGCGGCGACCGCGCGGGCTTCATCGTCAACGCGTTGCTGTTCCCGTACTTGAACGACGCGGTGAAGATGCTGGAGGCCCACTACGCGGGCGCGGACGACATCGACACGGCCATGAAGGTCGGCTGTGGCCTGCCGATGGGCCCGTTCGAGCTGCTGGACGTCGTCGGCCTCGACGTCTCCCTGGCCATCCAGCGGACGCTCTACAACGAGTTCCGCGAGGAGGGCTTCGCGCCGGCACCGCTGCTGGAGCACCTCGTGACGGCCGGCCGGCTGGGGCGGAAGACCGGGAAGGGCTTCAAGGACTACTGATCAGCGCTCGGCCACCTCGCCGAGGACGGGCTTGACGTCGAGCACCGGCGTTCCGTCGATGGCTTCCAGGCCGGCGACGGTGAGCGTGCTGCCCTCGACGGCCGTCACCGTCACCGTGTGGAGGCCGATCGGGTTCGGGCGGTCCGGTGAGCGCGTCGAGAACACGCCCTGCAGCGGACGGTCCGGATCGCTGCGCGGGTGGACCGCCTGGACGCCGCGGTCTGCTTCGTGCAGCCAGGTCAGCAGGACCAGGCGGTCGCCCGGGCGGAGATCGGCCGCTGCACGGGCGAATTCCGGTTCGAACACCACCCGGGACGGTGGCGCGCCCTCGTCACCCTGCTTCGGAGCCGACGCACGGTCCGTCAGGGATGACTCGATGCGCGCCACCGGGCGCACCTGGTAAGCCGTCACTGGTAATAGCCCTCGACCGGCACGCGGGCCTCGTCGAACAGGGCGGGACCCTCCATCTTGTGCTTGCCCCACGTGAGCGGCGGCCGCAGCGTGAGGAACTGCTCCGTCGACAACGCGTAGACGACGCGGCCGAGCCCGGACCGCTCGATCGCCCCGGTGCACATGCCGCACGGCTGGGTGCTGGTGAACATCGTCGTGGCCGCCGCGGTTTCCGGGTCCAGGTTCTGGGCCGCCCAGCGCGCCAGCTTCAGTTCCGGGTGGGCCGTGATGTCGTTGTCGGTCAGCGAGGTGTTGCGGTCCTCGACCAGGATCTTCCCGTCGGCGTCGGCCAGCAGGGAGCCGAACGGCGGGTTGCCGTGCTCCTCGCGCGCCTCGCGGGCGAGCTCGATCGCCCGCCGCAGCAGGGCTTCTTCGGTGTCCTTCACAGGTTCTCCCTCCAGGATGCGGCCGCTGCCGCGAGATCACGCCACGCCACCTCCGGGCGCAGCGTTTCGGCCGGGTCCGAGTCGAACGGGTCGAGCACGACGGTGTCCGCCCCCATCGCCCGCAACTGCGCCAGGTCGTCGACGACCTGCTCGAGCGTGCCCTCGCCGGCGCGCCGGTCCGGCCCGGTCACCGGCGCCGCCGTCACCCGCAACAGGATCCGCGGCGCGAAGGCCGGCACCGGTCCGTCCCCGGCCAGCTTTTCCAGACGCCCCAGCGTTTCCCGGAACCCGGCCATCGTCAGCCGCAGCGGGTGCCAGGCGTCGCCGAGCTCGATCGCCCGGCGCAGCCCGGCGTCGCTGTGCCCGCCGAGCCACAGCGGGATCGACTCCGCGCGGTAGTCGTCGCGGCCGGCCCACGCGGCGCGGATCGCCCGCAGGTGCTCGGTGGTGAGCTTGCCGCGCTGTTCGAACGGCACGCCCAGCGCGTCGAACTCCTGCTTCGCCCAGCCGATCCCGGCGCCGAGCACCAGCCGGCCGCCGCCGCTGAGTTCGTCGAGGTTCGCCGCCATCCGCGCCACCAGCAGGGGATGCCGGTACGGCACCACGAGCACCGTGGTGCCCAGCCGCACCCGCTGCGTCACCCCGGCCAGCCACGACAACGTCGTGAACGGCTCGTAGAACGGCGCCGGGTACTGGTCGGCGACGTCCGGCGTGATGGCGACGTGGTCGGACACCATCAGCAGGTCGTAGCCGAGGCCTTCGACCGTCTGCGCCCAGGCGCGCAGCACACCCGGGTTCGTGCCGGGGCCGAAATTGGGGACGTTCACGCCGATCTTCACCCGGAAAGGCTATCGACGTTTTGCCCGGATCCGGAAGGGAACGATCACGGCGTTCGGCCCGTTCCGCCGTGGATCCCACGGTATGTTCGGCGGATGACCGAGAGTCTCGACCCGACGGACTGGGCCATCCTGGCCGAGCTCCAGCGCGACGCCCGGCTGCCGCTCACCGAGCTCGGCCGCCGCGTGAATCTCAGCGCGTCCGCGGCGACCGAACGGCTCCGGCGGCTCGAGACCGTCGGCGTGATCAGCGGCTACCGCGCGGAAATCGACCTCGGCAAGGTCGGCTACCCGGTGCTCGCCGTGGTCCGCCTCAAGTACCCGGGCAGCCGCCACGAGCCGTTGCACAAGCTGCTCGGCGAGCGTTCGGAGATCCTCGAATGCCTCCGCACCACCGGCGACGACTGCTACACGCTCAAGATCGCCGCGGCCTCGATGGCCCACCTCGAGCGCACGGTCGACGAGCTGTGCCAGTTCGGCAGCACGACCACGAACCTCGTCTACCGCCAGACCCTGCCCTACCGCGGACCGCGGGAGCCCGCCCGTGACCTCGAGGCCTGACCGGATCGTCGTCGTCGGCGTGACCGGCTCGGGCAAGTCGACGCTCGCGGCCCGGATCGCCGAGCGGACCGGCCTGCCCTGCCACTCCGCGGACGACATCTGCTGGCAGCCGGGCTGGGTCGGCACCCCCGACGACGAACAGCGCCGCCGGATCGCCGAGGTGTGCGCGCAGGAACGCTGGGTCCTCGACGCCGTCTACAGCAAGTGGCAGGACATCGTCCTGCCGCGCACCCAGCTGGTGGTGGGCCTCGACTACCCGCGCTGGCTTTCGCTGAGCCGCCTGGTGCGCCGGACGTTCGTGCGGGCGGCGACCCGGCGGCGGATCTGCAACGGCAACGTCGAGTCGTTCCGCCAGATGTTCTCCACGGACTCGATCATCCGCTGGCACTTCACGTCGTTCGCGCGCAAGCGGGCCCGCATCCGGGCGTGGGCCGCCGAGCCACCCGGCCCGGCCGTCGTCCGGTTGACGTCCCCGCGCGAGACCCGCCGCTGGCTCGAGACGCTCTGACCTCAGGCCCCCGGCGGCAGCAGCGGGCCGCCGCTCCAGTGCTGGAACACCAGGTTGGTGTGCACGCGGGCGACCTCGTCCCGCGCGGTCAGCTCGTCGAGGACCAGCCGCTGCAGCTCCCCGGCCGAGCTGGTCGCCACGTGTGCGAGGAAGTCGTCCGGCCCGGTCAGGTGGTAGACCGCGCGCACCTCCGGCAGCGAGAGCAGGTGCTCGATGAACGGGTCCACCAGCGGCCGCCGGTGCGGGCGGACCTGGACGAACAGGAACGCCTCCAGCGGCCGGCCCAGCTTCGCCGCGTCGACCGACGCGTGCTGCCCGGTGATCACCCCGGTGTCCCGCAGCCGGGCGACGCGGTCCAGGCACGTCGACGGCGCGATGCCGACCGCGGCCGCGAGGTCCTTGTTGGTGATCCGGGCATCGTTCTGCAGCAGGCGCAGGATTTCGAGATCGACCGGACTCAGTTCGACGGAAGCGGACATCGCCGAATGATATCCGAGAGTGTTGCCCCCGGCCCGGGGAAAGCTCGACCATGCTGCCATGACTTCCTCGCTGCGCACGCGAGCCGTCCACGCCGGCCGTGACGACCTCACGGACCTCGGCGTGCACGCCGCTCCGCTCGACCTGTCCACGACCTACCCGTCCCGCGACAGTGCCGCCGAAGCCGCCCGGATCGACGCCTTCGCCGCCGGCGCCGAACTCGACGGGCCGCCGATCTACGGCCGGGTGGGCAACCCGACCGTCGAGCGGTTCGAGCGGGCGCTCGCCGAGCTGGAGGGATTCGAGCACGGCGTCGCTTTCGCCAGTGGCATGGCCGCCGTCTCGGCCTGCCTGCTTTCCGCGGTGGCGCAAGGGAAACGCCACGTCGTCGCGGTGCGCCCGCTGTACGGCTGCAGCGACCACCTGCTCGAGTCCGGGCTGCTCGGCACGGAGGTCACCTGGGCCGCGCCGGATGCCGTCGCCGCCGCGCTGCGGCCGGACACCGGGCTCGTGTTCGTCGAGACGCCGGCGAACCCGACCCTGGCCGAGGCCGACATCGCCGAGCTGGCCCGCGCGTGCGGAGAGGTGCCGCTGTTGGTGGACAACACCTTCGCGACCCCGGTGCTCCAGCGTCCGGGCCGCCACGGCGCGCGGATCGTGTTGCACAGCGCGACGAAGTTCCTCGGCGGCCACGGTGACGTGATGGGCGGGATCGTCGCGTGCGACGCGGCGGAGGCCGCCCGGCTGCGGCAGATCCGCTTCGCGACCGGCGGCGTGCTGCACCCGCTCGCCGGATACCTGTTGCTGCGCGGGCTTTCCACGCTGCCGTTGCGCGTCAACGCGGCCTCGGCGACCGCGGCGACCCTGGCGGCACGGCTCGGCGAGCACCCGGCCGTGAAGGCGGTCCACTACCCGCGGATCGGCGGGCCGCTCGTGGCGTTCGAGGTCGACGGCGACCCGCACGCCCTGATCGGCGCAGTCCGGCTGATCACGCCGGCCGTCAGCCTGGGCAGCGTCGACACGCTGATCCAGCACCCGGGCTCGATCAGCCACCGGATCGTCGACGAGGGCGACCGCCACGGCGCCGGGGTCTCCGACCAGCTGATCCGGCTGTCCGCCGGCCTCGAGGACGTCGAGGACCTGTGGGCCGACCTGGAGCAGGCGCTGAAGGCGGTCTAGAGCCTGTTTTGATGTGCTGACCAGCGGAACTTCTGGTCGGCATTGTTGGTGCGGCGTGTCTGGGGGTCAAATAGACGAGGTCTCCGGTAGACCGATCAACGACCAAGCTGATCAAGAACACCGGAGACCTCGTGCCCAGCCTAGCGGCGACGGGGCG